>CANETO010000132.1 GCA_947440895.1 Planctomycetaceae bacterium
CACCGGCATCGATGCCGGCTCGAGCACGATCATCCACGGCGGCTTCGCGGGCTTCGAAGGCCGTTACTGAATACACGCGAAACACCGGCGTCCTGTGGCAACAAGATTCCATCTTGTTGGGCTTGGGCCGCGGATTCGGCACGTTGAAAACTCGCCGCCACGGGGGCAGCACATGCCGTGCCGGACAGGATGACACGCTCGTGCTATTCTGACCAACGTCTCACCCGCCTCCCACGAGGGCCCGATCGATGCAAACGCCTCAAGCCGCCTGCGATCTCGCCGCCAAGAAGTGCGTGCCCTGCGAAGGGGGAGTGCCGAAATATTCGTCTGCCGAGGCTGAGGCACAGTTGGCAGCACTGCCCGCCTGGAGGCTCACGCACGACGGCACGCGGATCCGTCGCGACTGGACGCTGCGGAACTTCCGCGAAGGCATCAAGCTCATGAACACCGTGGGGGCGCTGGCGGAACGGGAGCAGCACCACCCGGACCTCCACCTGGAGGGCTACCGACGGGTGTGGATCGAGATTCTCACGCACGCCATCGGCGGGCTCTCCGAAAACGACTTCATCCTCGCCGCGAAGATCGATGCGGTCGCGCCCGCGTGAAGACGGCACGTTGTAAACCCGTCGCCACGGGTTGCTAGCCGCCGCAGTAGTCGATCGCCCTTGCGATCTCGCTCTTGAGATCCTTGCGGGCCACGATGCGGTCGATGAAACCGTGCTCCAGCAGAAACTCGCTCGTCTGGAAGCCCTTTGGCAGTTCGACACGGATCGTGGCCTTGATCGTCCTTGGGCCGGCGAAGCCGATCAGTGCCCGCGGTTCTGCAAAGCAGAGATCGCCGAGCGAGGCGAAACTGGCCGCCACGCCGCCCATCGTTGGGTTGGTGAGCACGGAGATGAAGAGCCCACCAGCCTGCGAATGCCGGGCCAGTGCCGCCGACACTTTCGCCATCTGCATCAACGAGAGAATTCCCTCGTGCATGCGGGCGCCGCCGCCGGAGGCGCTGATGATGATCAGGGGGAGTTTTCCAGCGGTGGCCCGCTCGACAAGGCGTGCCAACCGCTCACCCACCACACTCCCCATGCTGCCCATGATGAACGAGGAATCGGTCACACCGCAGGCCACGCGGCGGGCCCGAATCATTCCGGTGCCAGTGATGACCGCGTCGCACATCCCCGTTCTCTTCTGCTCGGCCACGATCCGTTCGGCGTAGGCCTTCTTGTCACGGAAGCCGAGGGGATCGGTCGGCCGTAGACTGCCGTCCCATTCTTCGAAGGTGCCGGCATCGAGGAGTTGGGCAATCCGCTGCGCCGCCGATACGTACCAATGAAAGCCGCACTGCGGGCAGACATTCTGCATCTCCTCCGCTTCCTTGCGGTAGATGGTGGCGCCGCAGCCATCGCACTTCTGCCAGAGCCCCTCCGGCACGCCGCGTTTGGCCCGGGGGGCCGCCGGCTTTTCGGTGGACGATGCCGGCGGCAGCGTGGCAACCTTCACAGGATCGGTCCCGCTGCTGGCGGAACCCCCGACGGCCGTTCCAACGGTGGTGGTTACGGTGGTGGTTACGGTATTTGGTCGCGGTGGGCGTCGGCGTTCCATGCGAGTATGTCAACGCGCGTTGAAGCACGATCGAGGAGTGGATGACGGCGAAACCGCTGCCATGGTGGCCCGCATTGTAGCCCGGGAGTTGCCTGTCCGGCTGCGCCGAAATTGGCGGGTGGAGGTTGTCGAAATCAGCAGTCTGACGCGGAACCCCCGGAGCCTGAGCAGCCGGTGGGTGACTTTTTTCATAGCCAGTTAGATCGGGGCTGGCTGGTAGCGATCGACACGGGGCAGACGGGCCCACTGGGCCGCCACGGGAATTTCCTTGAGCGGCTCGGCGTGCGGGTCACGAGCCCAGAGATCAACCATCGACTCGCCTGCTACAAGCCAGCAGACAACGCGATCGAGGGGTTCGGGAACGACGATCGCCACGCGTCCCTCTGCATGTCTGCGGAAGAGTTTTTCGAGCACGCTCTCCACCCGATCGCAGGCCTCCTCCAGCAGTTCGCCTTCGGGAGGTGCCACCGCCCACGGATTGTCCTGCCACTGCCGGTAGAGCCGCGGCTGCTTCCGGCGAATGTCCTCCACGAGAAGCCCCTGCCACAATCCCTGGTCGAGATTGTGCAGATCGGCAATGAGCCGTGGTTTCAGGCCCATCGATCGGCCGAGGATTCGGGCCGTTTCCGCAGCACAGCGTTCCTCCGACGAGACGAGGCCAATCACCGGCGAGCCGGCGAGCAGGGAGGCCGCATGTTCCGCTTCGGCAACGCCCGCCGGGCACAACGGAATGTCGACCACGCCGCGAATCCGGCCCTGCAGTTCGAAGTCGGTTGCCCCGGCACGAATCACGATCAGAGAGTCAGGCATTGAGTGGGTATTGGCTCCAGGAGGAAAGCGTTCTCCGCGGCGGAAATGCCGGCGGAGAAACAGATTCGCGACGGCTGCGGCATCATGCGGCACTCCGGGCGAGGTGTTCGAGTTCGGTGATGGCCCGGGCGTAGTCGTGCGATCGGATGACGGCGCTGCCGGCCACGATGAGTTCAGCGCCGGCTGCGGCCACGGCCCCGATCGTCTCGGTCGAGATGCCACCATCCACGGCCAGCCGGAACGCACTGCCGCGGTGGGACCGCAGGGCCGCGAGTTCGGAAAGTTTGGCGAGTGCCGCCGGGTTGAAAGCCTGACCGCCGAAACCAGGCTCCACGCTCATCACCAGAACGCCATCGCAGGCATCGAGATAGGGCTCCACTCGTGCGACGGGAGTGCCCGGACTGATGGCCAGATGGGCCCGTGGGCCGAGTGCCTTCATCGTTTCGAGGGTCCGACTGGGGTCGGTGAGTCCTTCCAGATGAACCGTCAGGATGTCGGCCCCAGCCTTGGCATAGGCTTCGATGCAGGACTCCGGTTGCTCCACCATGAGGTGGACTTCGATCGGCCCCCTCGCGGCCCGCCGCACGGCCTCAACCACGACTAGGCCGTAGGTCAATTGCGGTACGAATCGCCCATCCATGACGTCGAGATGAAGCCCGGCTGCACCGGCCGACTCCAGCCGTTCGACCTCCCTGGCGAGGTGTCCAAAGTCGCAGAGCAAAAGCGCCGGAAGCACGACGGGACCGCGGGCATCAAGCGTGGCCGCCAGTTGATCGAAGGCCTGTCCTGCCGGAGGATTCACGGGTGTGCGAATCAGAAGTTTGAGGCGCTGGCTACCATGCCCGCAACCGTAGACAGCAGTGTAACACGGCGTCGGGGAGGGGCCCGATTTCGGCGTTGAAGTTCCGGGGCGACCCAACTGCAAACGCTTTCCGTACAAAGACTTGGAGAAAGGAACGCAATGCCATGGAACCCATGTCAGGAGTCGCGTTCGGGGGGGTGCTTCCTAGCCGGCTGTCGCTCGCTGATCGTGGTCAGATCGAGCGGCGGGTGCAGGAAATCGGCTGCAGTCTGTTGGAGCAATCGCTCGCCGCCGAGCCCACAGCGGTCTCGCCGGAGTGGTGGGCCCAGCAGGCGGGAGAGTGGGCCACGCACGACGACGATCTCAAAGTGCGGCTGTTTCGGCTCGTGGACTGCATGCCGATGCTCGACGACCCGGCCACGCTCGACCGGCACGTTCGCGAATACGTCGACGACGACGTCATCGCACGGTTGCCGCCGTTGCTGCGACTGGCGTTCCAGGCTGCCCGGAGCAGCCTGCTTGCGCCGCTGGCGGCCCGGGCGATTCGGGCCGCGGTGCTCGCTCAGGCCCGCCGGTTCATCGCCGGCTCAAATCCCACGGAGGCGGCCCGGGCGGCGCTCGTCCAGCGCCACCGACATCGTGGCTTCACACTCGACCTGCTCGGTGAGGCGGTCACAAGCGAGTCGGAGGCAGACGCCTATGCCGGCGCCTACACACGACTTCTCACGGAATTGCCCCGCCTCGCCGCGGAGTGGCCCGCCGATCCGCTCGTCGATGAAGGACCTGACGGTCCGCTGCCACGGGTGAACGTGTCGCTGAAACTGTCGGCCCTCGACAGCCAGTTCGACGCCATCGACCCGAGCGGCACCGCCGAGCGAGTGCTTGCCCGACTCAGGCCGCTGTGGCGGTTGGCCCGCGCCAACCAGGCGCAGGTCCACATCGACATGGAGAGCCATGCCACGAAGGATCTCACGCTGGCCATCTTTCGGCAGATCGCCACGGAGGACGAGTTTCGCGACTGGCCGCATTGCGGCGTGGTCGTGCAGTGCTATCTCCGCGAGTCACTCCGCGACCTCGAATCGCTGGCCGCGTGGGCGCGAGATCGTGGCACTCCGGTCTGGATCCGGCTGGTCAAGGGCGCCTACTGGGACTTCGAGACGGTGCACGCCGGAGCCGCCGGCTGGCCCGTGCCCGTCTGGCAACAGAAGTGGCGGACCGATGCCTGCTACGAGGCGGCGACAACGTTCGTCATGGAGCACGCGACGCTGCTGCGGCCGGCGCTCGGCAGTCATAACCTCCGGTCACTCGCGCACGGCATGGCGGTGGCCGAACATCTCGGCCTCGACCGGCGGGGCGTCGAGATGCAGATGCTCCACGGCATGGGAGACCCGGAGAAAGAGGCTGTCACGGCCGCGGGTTGGCGGCTACGGATCTACATGCCCTATGGTGAGCTCGTGCCGGGAATGGCGTATCTCGTCAGGCGGCTCCTGGAAAACTCCTCGAACGATTCGTTCCTCCGGGCGGGCTTCGTGAAGCATGTGCCCCCCGCCACGCTTCTGGCGGCGCCCGGGCCTGCCGCGACTGTCGACGGTGTGCCTGATGACACCGCCCCGTCGATCCTGCCTGTCGCCGACGCCGGATTCCGCAACGAGCCACTTGTCGACTTCTCGGTTGCCGCGTCGCGTCGCTCCATGCAGGAGGCGATCGAACGGCTGGCGGCTCGCTTCGCGGCCGGACCCATCGCAGTGCCAATCGTGATCGATGGCAAGCAAGTGGAGTCTGGCGAGGCGTTTCCACGCCGTGATCCGTCGGACCATGATCGACTGCTCGCGAACGTGGCAGCGGCCACGTCCGCTGACGCCGATCGGGCGGTGGTGGTGGCCGGAAGGGCGTTGCCATCCTGGCAGAGGGTTGGCTGGGAGCGGCGGGCCGCCGTGCTTGAGAAGGCGGCGGAGATCCTGCGGCGTCGCCGGTTCGACCTGGCGGCTATCGAGGTCTTCGAAGTGGGGAAGCCGTGGCGGGAGGCCGATGCCGACGTCGCCGAGGCGATCGACTTCTGCTGCTACTACGCCCACGAGGCCCGACGACTTGCTCAGCCTGTGCGAGTGGATGTGCCGGGCGAGGAGAATACGACCGAGTGGTTGCCCAGAGGCGTGGCGGTTGTCATCGCGCCGTGGAATTTTCCATTGGCGATCCTGACGGGCATGACGGTGGCGGCGCTTGTCACGGGCAATACGGTGGTGATGAAACCTGCCGAGCAGTCGTCGCTTGTCGCCCTGCGACTGCACGAGATCCTGCTCGAGGCGGGCGTGCCGCCAGCCGTGCTGGCCTTCCTCCCCGGCCGCGGCGAGGAGGTGGGGCCGACGCTGGTGTCGCATCCCGACACGGCGATCGTCGCCTTCACCGGATCGCGGGCCGTGGGGATGGCAATCCATGCCCAGGCGGCCACGGCGTCGGCCGCGACGGGCAGCCGGCAGGTGAAGCGGGTGATCGCTGAGATGGGGGGCAAGAATGCGATCATTGTCGATGACGACGCCGAACTCGACGAGGCGGTGGTGGCGGTCGTGCAGAGCGCATTCGGCTTTCAGGGACAGAAGTGTTCAGCCTGCTCCCGCGTGATCGTGCTCGACCGCGTGCACGACGCTTTTGTCAGGCGTCTCTCCGCAGCGGTGAAGAGCCTGCGGGTGGGGCCGGCCACCGACCCGGGCACCAGAGTGGGCCCGCTTGTCGATGCCGAGGCTCGGGACCGTGTCGAGTCGTTTATCGCAGAGGGACGACGGACGGCCCGCGAGGTGGCGGCCGTCGACGTGGGGATACTGGCCGGCCGGGGCTGGTTCGTGGGACCGCACCTCTTTGCCGACGTTGATCCGACGGGGCCGCTGGGGCAGGAGGAGATCTTCGGGCCGGTGCTGGCGGTGTTTCGTGCAGATGATTTCAGCCAGGCCATCGAACTGGCCAACGGCACTCCCTAC
>CANETO010000133.1 GCA_947440895.1 Planctomycetaceae bacterium
AGCGTGGTCTCACCGATGCCTCCAGCCGCGGCCGCATCGCCGGCCGGCACCACCCTGCCGACAGGAGCGGCCTCTCCGGCATCGTCTGCTCTCGCAGTTATCGTGCCGGCGAGCTGTTCGAGTGCCTCGGCGGCGTCCTTGAGGGGCTGCTCCTGCGCGGCGGCCGCGTCGGCTGCTGAGAATCCGACCACCGCCCGCAGGAAGGCGGCTGACGGCCGCGTGCTCCCGCCGAGTCCCATCGAGATACGGTCACGCATGCCAGTCCAGGCCGTGTCGTCAGGCTGCCATTCACGGGCCAGCAGCGCCGCCGCCACGCGGGATCCCAGCGGCGAACGATCGAGCCGGACGATGCGGGCGAGGGCCTCGATGCCGCCGTCATCCTCAACACGCAGGAGCCTGTGCATGACCTGAACGCGGTCGGCAAACCCCTTCCGCTTGTAGGTGCCCAGCAGCGTGGCGACCTCGGGCGGGTCGCGTTCGGTGTCGAGAGGGATCGTGTCGACGAGCCACCGGGCCCGCAGCGCGATCTCCAGGTCGGCGCTCACCTCCGCTGCGGCAAACAACGGATCGACCGCCGCCGCTCCCAGGGCATTGAGCTGTTCCGCGGCGGCCTCCCGCTCGGCGTAGTCGTCGGCACCGAGGCTTTCGACGAGCGCCGCGATCTCTTCGGCCGAAGGCTGCCCGGCGGCGCGGGCCGTGGGCTGGGGGGCAACGAGGAGGATTCCCGCGACCGCCAGACTGGCGAGTGCCCGACGCCGCAGTGAGTCGAATGTCCTCATGACTCTCAGACTACGACGGAGGGTGATGTCGGTGCAAATTGCGGGCGGGCATGAACACAATCCCGTCGGTCACGCGCAGAGCTTTTGTTCCCATACAAGCCCCCGGCGGAAGCTGGGGGACTCCGGGAATGAATATCGTCCCGCGTGCGATATTGAACCGGGCACGCCCAACGACCCGGTGTCCCCGGACTTCCGTCCGGGGCTTTTTGTCGTGGGTGACGTGACCGTCGGCGGTGGCATGCCAGTTTACAAGAAGCCCCCGGCGGGAGCCGGGGGACTCCGGGCGAGCCCAGCGTCACCTACTCCGGCTCGATGCCGAGGTCGCGGATCGTCACCAGCGACTCAAGCGGGATGCCACGGGCCGCAAACGCGTCTTTCGCACCAGCCAGCCGGTCGATCACCGTCACCACGCGTTCGACGATCAGTCCAAACTCGTGCACCCGGTCGATCGCCAACAGCGACGAGCCGCCCGTGGTGGTCACATCCTCCACGATCACCACCCGCTGGCCCGGCTCCACCGGCCCCTCGACATACTTTTTCGTGCCATGGTCCTTCGGCTCCTTGCGGACCATGAATCCCTTGAGCGGCAGGCCCTCGACGCCCGCCATGGTGATCACGGCACTGGTGATCGGATCGGCCCCGATCGACATGCCCCCCACCGCCGCCGGCAAGGGGCCGAGCGACCGCAGACGTTCGAGGATCGCCCGGCCCACGAGCATCGAGCCGTGGGCATCGAGCACCACCTGCTTGGCGTCGAGATAGAAGGTTGCCTCGCGGCCGGAGGCGAGGCGGAACGTGCCGCGTTTTAAGGCCTTGGACTCGACCAGGCCGATGAGTTCGCGGATGACGGGGGAGACGGCGGAGGTGGTCTGTGGGGGAGTGCTCATGATGGAGCACTATATAACAGCAGCGCCGTGCCAGCAGCCGAGTTTTTTGACTCCCCGCTCGGTGGTCTTAGAATTTACGAGTGTTTTCGTCGGGCCTGACTGAGTCGGCCCACCGCCCCCCAGAGGCCAGCGATGCGTCACCGCCCGGCGGTTTTCTCGAGCCACACCCGTGCTTCACGCTGCGGCCGAGCCTGCGTCTCGCTCTCCCTGGCGCGGCTCATGCTGACGGCGGCCGCTGTCTTCGTGTCGGCTGGCTTCGGATCGGCTGGCGAAGCCGGCGCCGCCGAGGCTGCCGCGGTGGCGGTCAGGCTGCCGATCACGGGCACCCGTGATACCCAGGTGGAGGCGGCCATCCTCCGGCAGCTCGATCGGCTCAAAGGCGGCACCGAGCGGGGCGTGCTCGTGCTGCGGTTTGATCCTCCGGAGGACGGCAGCAGCGGCGGCAGTGACTTTGGCCGATCGCTCGAACTGGCGCGGTTTCTCGGCGACGATCGGCTCGCCGGCATCAAGACGGTGGCCTTTCTGCCCGCTGGTGCCACCGGCCATGCCGTGCTCGCGGCGCTTGCCTGCGAGGAGATCGTGATGGCGGCTGATGCCGTGCTCGGGCCGGCCAACGCCGATGAGCCGGCGGTCGATGAGGCGATGCGGGCGGCCTACCTGCAGATCGCCAATCGCCGTCGGACGGTGCCGCCGGCAGTGGCGCTCGCCCTGCTCGATCCGGCGGCCACCGTGGTGAGAGTCTCCACCGACGAGGGGGAGCAGTTCGTGACGGCCAAGGACGTGGAGCCGCTGCGGCAAAAGTCTGCGGTGCTCGACGTCGAGGAGATCACGCCCGTGCCGCTCTCACTCACCGGTCGCCGGGCCCGCGAGCTTGGCTTCGTGCGGGGGCTGGCCCGGACGCCGGCCGAACTGGCTCGGAGCCTGGAGGTCGACGAACGGCTGCTCGCCATCGATCCGGCGCTCGACGGCGGCTGGAAGGCGGCGCAGATCGTGCTTGCCGGGCCGATCTCAGCAGACTCCGTGGCCCGGGCGCGGCAGCAGATCGAACGAGCAGTCGCCGACGGGGCCAACTTCCTCTGCCTGCGGGTCGACTCGGCCGGGGGGAGTCCTGAGCAGAGCCTCGTGCTGGCCAATCGCCTCGCGGCCTTCGATCCCACACGGGTACGGACCGTGGCCTATGTGCCCAGACAGGCCCGCGGTGACGCGGCGCTCGTGGCCTTGGCTTGTGACGAACTGGTGATGCATCCCGATGCCGTGCTGGGGGGCGAGGGAGATGCGGCCATCGGCGGCCGTCAGGCCACCGCCGTCGTGGCATCGTGGCGGGAGGGCGTGGCCAAGACCCGGGAACGTTCGTGGTCGCTGCCGGTAGCGCTCGTCGTGCCCGGGATCGAGGTGGAGCAGGCGACCCAGCAGAAAACCGGCCGGGTCGAATACTTCTCGGACGAAGAGCTGGCGGCGCGGGATGACCGCGACGCGTGGAAGGTCGGAGCGAAGGTAGGCACCGGCCCGATCGAACTCACCGGGCGTTCGGCGGAATCGCTCGGTCTGGTGACCCACGTGGTGGATGGCTTCGCCGGACTCGTGCAGGCCTACGGCCTGACCGGCGACATCGCCCTCTCCGAGCCGGGCTGGGCCGATCGGCTGCTCGACGCCCTAGCCAGCCCCGGTCTGGCGTGGCTGCTCCTCCTGATCGGCGGCGTCGGCCTCTATATAGAACTGCATACCCCGGGCTTCGGCCTCGGCGGCTTCGTGTCGATGGTGGCATTCATCATCTACTTCTGGAGCCAATACCTGCACGGCACCGCGGGTTGGCTGGAGGTAATGCTGTTTCTGGCCGGACTCTTCTGCCTCGCGGCCGAGATCTTCGTGCTCCCGGGGTTTGGCGTGCTTGGCCTCGGCGGCGGCGTGCTCCTCGTTGCGTCACTCGTGCTGGCCAGCCAGTCGTTCGTGCTGCCCGCCAACGCCTACCAGATCCGGCAGCTGCAGTGGTCGCTGCTGGGGATCCTGGGTGCCGCGGTGGGCGTGTCGATGATGGGTGTGCTCTTGCGACGCTGGCTGCCATCGGCGCCTGTGTTGCGGAATGTGCTCTTGGTGCCACCGGCCGCGCAGGATGATGCCTTCGAGGAAGCGAAGCTCGAGGAACTGATCGGCCTCGAAGGCACGACGACCACGCGGCTCGCTCCTGCGGGCAAGGCGCGGATCGCCGGCCGACTGCATGAGGTGACCAGCGATGGCGTGCTCCTCGAACCTGGCCTGCCGGTCCGCGTGGTCGAGGTCCGCGGCAGTCGCGTGCTCGTTAAGCCGCTGTTGGGATCGAGCGACTCGGCATGAACACACTCGTGTGGGTCGTCGTGCTGCTGCTCCTGGGCCTCGCCGTGATGGTGCTCGAGGTGTTTGTGCCATCGGGCGGAATCCTCGGCTTCGTGAGCGTGCTGGCGTTGATCTCGGCGGTCGCAACGGCGTTTCTGGAACAGGGAACCACGGCCGGAATGGCGGCGCTTGCGGTGGTCGTGCTGGCGGTGCCGACGGTGTTGTCCGCGGCGTTTCGCTGGTTTCCGGAGACGCCGCTGGGACGGCGTGTGCTGCCGCCAGCCCCCGAGGCCGCGGACGTGCTGCCCGATCCGGCGCGGCGGCGGCACCTGCGGGAGTTGATCGGACGCACCGGCCTGACCGGGAGCGAACTCCTGCCGTTTGGCAGCGTGGCGATCGACGGCGAAATCGTCGAAGCGATGAGCGAGAGCGGCCCGCTCGAGGCCGGGGTGGCCATCGAGGTGGTGGGGGTGCAGGGCACGGCGATCGTCGTCCGTGGCGTGGAACGCCGTGAGACAGCGGCGGCCGTAGTCCGCCGGCAGGCTCGCGAGCCGTCCCCACCCGTTGCGCCGGTGGAATCGTCACCAGCGGAAAATCAGGCTGCGGGCGGCGGATCTGCCCTCTCCCCGACGCTCGAGAATTTTGAGTTCGACGGGCTTGAGCCCCCCGCGGCTTGACCGGCGTCCACCCCGGAACAACGCTACACAGAGTCTTGTTCGTTCCCTCGGAGCGTCTGCGATGCTGCCCCTGATCCTGATCGGCCTCGGAATCTTTGCCTTCCTGCTGCTGTTTGCGGTGCTGGCCCGCTACCTGCGGCTCTGGCTGCAGTCCTATGCATCGAGCGCCGGCATCGGGCTCTTCGACCTGGTCGCCATGAGCTTCAAGAAGGTCAACCCGACGGTGATCGTGCGGAGCAAGATCATGGCGGTGCAGGCCGGGCTTGGGGATGCCACCGGCATCACCAAGCAGGCGCTCGAGGCCCACTATCTCGCCGGCGGCCGGGTGCCGCTGGTCGTGCAGGCGCTGATCGCTGCCCACAAGGCGAAGATCAAGGAGCTCGACTGGAAGCTCGCCACGGCCATCGATCTGGCGGGCCGCGACGTCCGCGAGGCGGTGCAGACGAGCGTCTATCCGAAGGTGATCGACTGCCCCGGTAAAAACAGCGGCCGCGAAACGCTCGACGCCGTTGCCAAGAACGGCGTGCAGTTGAAGGTGCGGGCCCGCGTCACCGTCCGCACCAACCTGAACCAGCTCATCGGCGGGGCGATGGAAGAGACGATCATTGCGCGGGTGGGCGAGGGGATCGTGTCGGCGATTGGTGCGGCCGAACGTCACACCGACGTGCTCGAGAATCCCGACATGATCTCGAAGACCGTGCTGGCGCGGCGGCTCGACTCCAACACCGCCTTCGAGATCGTCTCGATCGACATCGCCGACATCGACGTCGGCTCCAACATCGGCGCCCGGCTGCAGGCTGACCAGGCCGAGGCCGACACCCGCGTGGCCCGCGCCAATGCCGAAGGCCGCCGGGCGATGGCCGTCGCCAAGGAGCAGGAGATGATCGCCAGCATCGAAGAGAGCAGGGCGGCGCTGGTGGAGGCGGAGTCGGCCGTGCCCAGAGCGGTCGCCGAGTCGCTCACCTCCGGACAGCTCGGCATCTTCGATTATTACAAGCTGCGAAACCTGCAGGCCGACACCGACATGCGGCGTACGATCGCCACCGGCACTACGCCCGGCACCGCGGCGGTGCAGTGATGCAGCTCCCCTCCGCCAACTGCGTGCTCTTCGCCGCCGGGTTCGACTGGCTCGAGGCGGTGCTGCCGTTTCTGTTCGTGGCATTCTGGATCCTGTCGCAGGTGTTCGCGGTGTTTCGCCGGCTGCAGGGGGGCGGACAGAAGCCACCAGCGCTGCCACGATTCGATCCTGCCCGCGACCGGCAACGGCTGCCACGGCCCCCGGCCGACGATGTCGCGGTCCCACGGACCGATCTCGAGAAGCAGATCGCCGAATTTCTTCGCGAGGCGACCGGCGAGCAGCAGCGACAGCCCACGATCAAGAAGGCCCCGCCGCAGCCGGCCAAGAAGCCGCAGCCCACGCGGCCCGTCCAGCGGACGAACGCCGAACGCCGCGTGTCCCAAGAATCCCGCAGTGAGGAATCCCGAAGTCAGG
>CANETO010000134.1 GCA_947440895.1 Planctomycetaceae bacterium
GGCGTTGTCGGGTTGGGCACCGTCGGTTCGGGTGTCGTTCGGCTGCTCGTCGAGTCGGCTGACCACATCACGCGGCATGCCGGCCGGCCAATCATCGTCGAAAAGGCGGTCGTCCGCGATGTCGCCAAGCCTCGGAGCGTGCCCGTGCCCGGCGGACGGATCTCGTCCGATATCCGCGACATCTCGGAAGATCCGTCGATTACCGTGGCGGCGCTCCTGGTTGGGGGCCTGGAACCGGCGCGGTCGATGATGATCGAACTGCTGGAGCACGGAAAAGACGTGGTCACCGCCAACAAGGCGCTCCTGGCGGAGCATGGACCGGAACTCTTCGAGCTGGCCCGGAAGCGGGGCCGGTCAATCGCCTTCGAGGCGGCCGTGGCCGGCGGCATCCCGATCGTGGCAGCCATCAGCGAATGCCTGGCCGCTAACCGCATCGAATCGATCCGTGGCATCTTGAACGGCACGAGCAATTTCATCCTGACCCGCATGGAGGAGGACGGCGCCGACTACGCCGACGTGCTGAAGCTCGCGCAGGCCAAGGGCTTTGCCGAGGCCGATCCCTCGATGGACGTCGATGGCACCGATGCCACGCAAAAACTGGCCATTCTCGCGCATCTCGCCTTCGGTGTCTGGGTGCCATGGGCCGAGATCCCGCGGACCGGCATCGACGGCCTCGACCTCGACCTCCTGAAGTACGCTGGCGAACTCGGCTACCGGATCAGGCTGGTGGCCGTGGCCAGCCGCGCTCTCTCCAGCGGCACGGCCGGCCGGCTCGCCATGCGGGTGGCGCCTGCCTTGGTGAAGATCGGCACGCCGCTGGCGGAGACCAGGGGTGCCTACAACGCCGTCAGCATCGTGGGCGATGCCGTCGGACGGATGTTCTTTCACGGTTTGGGCGCTGGGCAGATGCCGACCGCCTCGGCCGTCGTCGCCGACATCATCGACACAGTGGTGGGCCGCGCAGCGATCACGTTCCGCACCACGGGCGTGCTCGAGGCCGACACCCCCGCCTCGAAAATCAGCGATACCGACGCCCATGAACGGCACTTTCTGCGGATCCGGGTCAAGGACCAGCCGGGCGTGCTGGCGAAGATCACCGGCACACTGGGCGATCATGGCATCTCGATCGCGTCGGTCATCCAGCACGACGTATCGGCATCCTCGAACGCGGGAGTGCCGCTGGTCATCATGACCCACGCCTGTGCGCCGAGCGCCGTGCAGCGGGCCGTTGCCGTGATCGACACCTCCGACGTGGTCCGAGGGAAAAGCGTCTGCCTGAGCGTGCTCGAGGAGTAAAGGACTCGCCATGAAATACGTGATCGTGATTCCCGACGGTGCCGCCGACGCTCCGCAGGCTTCGCTCGGGGGCAAAACTCCCTTTCAGGCCGCCCGTACACCCGCGATGGATGCGCTGGCCGCCCGCGGCCAGGTGGGACTGACCAACCACGTGCCCGACGGCCTGCCGCCCGGCTCGGAGGTGGCCTGCATGAGCCTGATGGGCTACGACCCGCTCGCCTATTTCACAGGCCGTGCCCCGCTCGAAGCAGCGGCTCAGGGCATCACGCTCGGTCCCGACGACTGGGCCGTGCGGTGCAACCTCGTCACGATTCGTTCTGGCGAAGGTGGAAGCGGCTCCGTGATGGAAGACTTCACGGCCGGCCACATCACCACCGAGGAAGGCACCGAACTTCTTGCCGCAGCACAGCGGGGGCTGGCGGCCGATTTCCCCGAACTCGCTGATGCATGGCAATTCAAGCCGGGTGTCAGCTACCGCAATCTGCTGATGTATCGGGGCACGGCCGGAAAGGCTCCGCCGCTGGGGGCCGACCTGCGGGCGACGCCGCCGCACGACCTGATGGACAAGTCGGTCGCCGACTCCTTCCCCCGCGGCACCGGCAGCCGGCTGCTCACTGAGATCATGGCGAAGAGCGCCACTTGGCTGGCAGGGCACCCGGTCAACAAGGCACGGATCGCGGCCGGCAAACGCCCCGCCACGCATGTCTGGCTCTGGGGCGTAGGCCGCGCGCCGGCGATGGAGCCATTCACGACGAAATACGGCACGAATGGCACGATGATCACGGCCGTCGATCTCCTCCGCGGGCTGGCCTCGCTGGCGGGCTGGAAACGGCTCGAGGTGGCTGGCGCCACTGGGTATCTCGACACCGACTATGCCGCGAAGGGCAGGGCGGCGATTGCGGAATTGGCCACAGCCGATCTTGTCTGCGTGCATGTCGAGGCTCCCGACGAGGCGAGCCATCAGGGCGACGCTGTGGAGAAAGTGA
Organism: Planctomycetaceae bacterium; assembly: GCA_947440895.1. Taxonomy (GTDB): domain Bacteria; phylum Planctomycetota; class Planctomycetia; order Pirellulales; family UBA1268; genus CAMCQY01. The sequence continues at coordinate 2,283 of CANETO010000134.1, forward strand.
AGGCGATCGAGGAGATCGATCTGCATATCGTGAAGCCGATTGCCGAGTATCTGGCGAGCGTGCCGGAGCATCGCATCCTCGTCTGTCCCGACCACCCCACGTTCATCACGACCAAGACCCATTCCCGTGGCCCGGTGCCGTTTGTGATGGCAGGCAGCGGCATCAAGCCGTCGGGCCAGCAAACCTATGACGAGGTCGCGGCCTCCGCGAGCGGCGCGTCGATCCTGCCGGGCTGGAAGCTGATGGGCACTTTTTTGCGGGGCAACTGACCACACCAACCGCGCTCTCAGCAGCGCACGGAGAACATGTCGATGGCCCTCGTGGTGCAGAAATTTGGCGGGACGAGCGTTGCCGATCCCCAGAAGATCCTCGCGGCCGCTCACAAGGCGATCGCACGGCAGCAGAGTGGCCACCAGGTAGTGGTGGTGGTCAGTGCCATGGGCCACCAGACCGACGTGCTCGTCGACCTCGCCAAGCAGATCTCGGACCGCCCCAGCGCCCGCGAGATGGACATGCTGTTGTCGACGGGCGAACAGGTGAGCGTGGCCCTCTTTGCGATGGCCATCCAGTCGCTGGGCCACAAGGCTGTCAGCCTGACAGGCGCCCAGATCGGCATCCGCACCGACTCGACCCACACCAAGGCACGCATCAAGTCGATCTCGACAGATCACGTTAGAAAACTGCTCGACGATGGTGCGATCGTGATCGCCGCCGGTTTCCAGGGTATCGACCAGGACGGCAACATCACCACACTCGGCCGGGGCGGTTCCGATACGACGGCGGTGGCGCTTGCCGCCGTGCTCGACGCCGATCTCTGCGAAATCTACACCGACGTCGACGGCATCTACACGACCGACCCGCGGATGCTGCCAAAGGCCCGCCGACTGGCGTCGATCAGCTACGACGAGATGCTCGAACTGGCCAGCCTCGGCGCGGGCGTGATGCACTCTCGGTCAATCGAGTTCGCCAAAAAGTTTGGCGTGAAGGTGCTTGTTCGGTCGAGTTTCAAGGACATGCCCGGCACGGTGATTCTGGCCGCCGAGCAGTCGACGCCCCGGCCCGCCAGTGGTGTGGCATTGGCGAAGGACGAGGCGAGGATCACGCTCGAAAATGTCCCCGACCAGCCGGGATCCAGCCATGCGCTTTTTTCGCAGTTGGCTGCCTCAGGGATCGCGGTCGACATGATCGTGCAGAACGTCGGGCAGGGGGGCCAGGCCGACATCTCCTTCACCGTGCCGGTCGATGACCTGCCCGAGGCACTTGAACTCTCCAACCGGGTGGCCGCGCAACTCGGTGCCACAGGTGTGTCACACGATGCGGAACTGGCGAAGGTGTCGGTCGTGGGAGTTGGCATGGCAACCGCCGAGGGCGTCGCCGGCAGGATGTTCTCGGCGCTCTCTCGCGAAAAGATCAACGTCCACATGATCACGACGAGCGAGATCAAGATTTCCGTCCTCGTCGACCGGAAGGACGGTGCCGCGGCCGTTCAGGCTGTGCACCATGCCTTTGGTCTCGAAGCGGAGACGGCCGGCGACGAGTCCGATATCGCGGGGTCGCATCTCGTCAAGTCGAGTCCGCTCGACGTGGTCCGCCGCCTCGAGGGGATGGAGGATCTGGCAATCGAGGACTGTCAGCTCGATTCGTCGCAGGCGCTCGTGACGTTCACCGATCTCCCCGACACACCGGGTGTGGCAGCCGACGTCTTCGAGGAGGTGGGCCGGGCGGGCCTGAATGTCGACATGATCGTGCAGAGCCATCCCCGCGAGGGGCGAGCGGAGATCTCGTTCACGGTGCCCGCAGAGAGTCGCGACAAGGCCATCGACGTGGCTCGGCGGATCGCGGCCAGTCGCGGAGCACACGTCGCCGACGTGCCGCATGTCGCCAAGCTTTCGATCACGGGCGTCGGCATCCGGAGCCACGCGGGTGTCGCCGACCGACTCTTCAAGCCGCTGGCCGACGAAGGCATCAACATCGAGGTCGTGAGCACGAGCGAGGTCCGCTTGAATGTCGTCGTGGCCGCCGAGCATGGCGAGAAGTCGCTCGAGGTGCTCCGCAGGGCGTTCGGAGTCTAGGCGGTCTTGGAGTCGCCGACCGTGTGAAGCCCGGCACTGCGGAACTCCCTCGGTTCGCGGCGGCAGCATGGTCGGTGGCTCACACCTGATTGGGCGGCGCACCGGCTACCGCCAACGGCTCTCCCCTTCGGAGGCGTTCATTGCAATCGCGTACGCAATCGACGCAGCCGAGAACGGCGTTCACCGTGGCATCGAGCGTGTCCTTGCCGGAACGGAGCCGCACGAAGTGGATGTCCAGCTGATCGGTCAGGGTCGTGATGCGACCAAGTCCGAGGAGAGCCGATGCCCCCTTGATCGAGTGGAGCAGCCGAAAGGCCTCGTCAAGCTGCCGAATATCGGATGGATCATCTTTCAGGGCGAGGATCGCCTGCACGAGACCATCGAGTTGCTCCGCCGTCTCGTCGACGAAGAGACGTAGAAAGTCCTCCATCTCGTCGGCGGGCAGGTCGGCGGAACACCCCGGGTCGCTCATCGCGTGGCCTTCACAGAAAGCATGGTCTGTCGTGTCACGGCTTTTGTCATGGATTTGCAAGGCCTCCGGCAGAGGAAGCCCGAATGCCTACGAGGGCCGTTCACCCCAGCACGTCGGAGAGCACTTCCTCGGCGACGTAGATCGGCAAATGGGGCTCGCAGGTCACGGCCACCGCGATCGCGTCGGACGGCCGGGCATCGATCTCGACGATCTCGCCATCTTTCAGCACCCGGATCGTGGCGAAGTAGGTGTGCTCCTTCAGTTCCGAGATCACGACATCCTGGAACTCGCCGCCCAGTAATTCGATGGAGGCAACGAGCAGGTCGTGCGTGAGCGGCCGGGGTGACTGATGGTGCTTCACCCTGCGGTCGATGCTGGTCGCCTCGAAGAGGCCGATCAGGATGGGAAACGTGCGGTTTCCCTCGACCTCTTTGAGGTAGACCACCTGTTGGTCGTTGATCTCGCTAATGATGATCCGCGAGAGCTCCATCTGGACGCTCATGATCTGGTCTCCGTCTGTGCGCGTGGGATGGATTCCGGCCAGGGGCAGAGACGCCCCCAACCGGGCTTGTCCGTCCGGTCCGTCCAGACTATCCGAAACCCGAGGGCAATTCACCTCGCCCCCTTGCCCGGCCCCCGTGGCCCAGTCCCACGGGCAGCACCATCAGCCCGGGGCTACGAGGGAAACCTGAACAGGATGCTCATGATTTCCGTGAAGCCAACTCGGCAAGAGTCGCCACGCCTTTGGCGAGCTTCGCCTCAAGTTCGGCGAGTTGCTCCCGCTCCTTTGCCACCACGGCCGGCGGGGCTTTGGCCGCGAATTTCTCGTCCGCAAGCTTCGCCTGCTTCGCCGCAATAAAGCCGGCAGTCTTCTCGTTTTCCTTCGTGAGCCGCGTGATCTCGGCACCCACATCGATCAGGTCGGCGAGGTCGACAAAGAGGTCGCAGCCCATGGCAGAGGCGGTAGCGGCTCCGGGGGCGGCCGCAGCATCGGGGCCGAGCGACGTCACCTCCACCACTGCCATCGACTCGATCGCCGCCCGCATCGGCTGGAGCAGGTCGGCAGTGTCACGGGGGCTGCAGATCGCCACGTTCACCTTCGTCCGTGGCGGCACGTTCTGCCGCGAACGGATCTCGCGAATTGCGGCGACCACCCCGAGGAAGGTACCGAACTGCTTCTCCGTGTGATCGTCAATCCACCGCTGTGGCGGTGCCGGCCACCGGGCGATCATGATCGACGGGGTCAATGCCCCGTCGTCCCACGGCATCCGCCGATCACCGACCGCCTCGGCAAGGTGCTGCCAGATCTCCTCGGTGA
>CANETO010000135.1 GCA_947440895.1 Planctomycetaceae bacterium
CCAGGGCCGGCACGAGCCAACGGAGCCGCCACCAAGGCACCAGTCCCAGCGCCGCCAGGGCCAGAGCGTGGACGAGCAGCAGCCCGCAGCCGAGCACGAAGAGCTGAGGAAATCCCGAGTGGTAGTAGATCCCGAGCGCGGCACCTGTCGCCACCGGCCACCGCCAGGTCACCGTGCCCGACCGCAACTGGTCTACCAGAAGGGCAAAGAGCGGGATGAACACCGCCAGCACGCTGAAGGAATGCCAGCAACGTGCCATCACGAGCACGGGACCCGAGAGCACGAATGTCAGGCCGCAGAGCGCCGCCACGACCGCTCCGACTCCCGTCCGCCGGGCCACAACAAACGTCAGACCATAGCCCGCCAGCAGGTGGATCGCCGCAAAGACGTCGAACGTTGCATGCTCGTCGCCCAGCAGATGTCGGGCTATTCCGTAGGCGAGGTACAGCGGCGGATAGACGCCGCTCATGACCGGCGTCGGTGAGCCGAGGAAGATATACGGATTGTACGCGGGCGCGAGCCCCTGCCAGATCCCGCGGCAGCTCATGAGCACGGCGGGCAGTTCGAGCGAGAGCGCGTCATCCTGGCAGAAGAAATAGGGATCGAGTAGTTCGAGCAGGAGCAGCGCCATCGCAACGAACACCAGCCCGGCCCAAAACCAGATCGATGCCGCCGACGGAAGCTGGTGGGCGTCTGTTGAGGCGGGCATGGTGGAAGTGGTTGAGTTCATGGACGATTCATCCAACGCTTTCAATCATTCATAGTGAGCAGCCGGGGGTCGGCTGCTCTTTCAGATGAGCCAGCATCGTCCGGCGGATTGCCTCATCGAGCGAGGTCGCTGGTTTGAGGCCGAGTTCGCTGCGGGCCCGGCCGCAGTTGGGAACATATCGCCCCGCGGGCTGCCCAGGCAGTGGCTGCTTCGCCATCACGATCTCCGGCCGGCCGCGGTCGGGCCGGACGGTAGCCGCGACATCCGCCACGCGGTCGGCCAGTTGCCGAATCGAGACCGCTTCTTCGCTGCCCACGTTGTAGGTCCGGCCAGATGTGCCTCGGAGCAGGATTGTGAATAGCCATTCCACCAGATCAGCGGCGTAGAGATAGCTACGGAAGGGAGTGCCATCGCCACCGATTCGGATCGGGCCGCCGGCGAGACTGTCGCGGATAAAGTTGCCAATCGCGAAGTGCGCGTCGAGCGGCAGATGCGGGCCGACGAAGGCGAAGCAGCGGGCGAGTGACAGCTGCAGGCCGGCTTCAGACGACGATCGTGCTGCGATCGCACAGAGCAGTTCCGCGGCCCGCTTCCCCTCCGCATAGGCGTTTCGCACGTCGAGGGGATCGGGCCCGCCGAGGAAGTCTTCCGGGACATGCGTCAGGTGCGGCGGCTGCCGGCCGTAGACTGCGCCAGAGCTAGTGAACAGGAATCGTCGGCAGCGTTTCTCCTGAGCAAGCAGGAGCATCCGCCTCGTGCCCTCCAAGCACGTGTCAAACATGGTCTGCGGGTCGCTCGTATTGAGCGACCCGCTCGCCTCTGTCGCCGCATGGATGACATGCGTGACGGGGGCGTCTGGAGTGCGAAAGCTACGGACGTCGCCCTCGATGAACGAGACCGCCGGATCGTGAGCCAGGTGCGGTGCCTTCATGGCGAACCGGGCAGGATCCCGCGACAACACCAGCACTCGGCAGCCGAGCGACTGCCCGCGGTTGGCGGCGAGGAGTGCTTCCAGCAGCCAGGTACCAAAAAAACCCGTGCCCCCGCTGATAAACAGGCTCGCGCCGCGGAGCGGCTCCCAGAGCGATCGCGTGCGGTCGAGCAGGCGGGCAATGTCGGCAGTAACGATCGTGGTCATGCTAGCCCCGCACGAAGGCGGAGACCGTGTCGACGACGTGATCGATGTGGGCGTCGGACAGCCCAGGATAGACGCCCAGCCAGAGCGTGTGACGCATGATGTAGTCGGCGCCGGGAAGGTCGCCCGCCACCCGCTGCAGCTTGCCATGATAGGCCGGCTGCCGCAGAAGATTGCCGCCGAAAAGCTGCCGGGTGCCGATCTTCTTCTCGTCGAGGTGCCTGACGAGATCACGCCGCGTGAACCTCGCCGTGGGCCGCACCGAGAGCGGAAACCCGAACCAGCTCGGACTCGAGCCGGGCGTCGCTTCTGGAAGCACGAACACGTCTTCGAGCGGCGCAAGGCCCGCCCGTAGTCGGGTGTAGTTGTGCCGACGGGCCGCGATAAACCCGTCGAGCTTGTCGAGCTGCGACACGCCCACCGCCGCCTGCATATCGGTGAGCTTCAGGTTGTAGCCGATGTGAGAGTAGATGTATTTGTGGTCGTAGCCGTGCGGCAGGTCGCCCAGCTGCCAGTCAAACCGCTTGCCGCAGGTGTCGTCGTGGCCCGGCTCACACCAGCAGTCGCGGCCCCAGTCACGAAAGCTCTCCACCAGTTTTTCGAGCTTTGGAGAGTCGGTGAACACAATGCCCCCCTCTCCCATCGTCATGTGATGGGCGGGATAGAAGCTGCAGGTCGCCACGTCGCCGAACTGGCCGACGTGCCTTCCGCCGAACTCCGCGCCGAGTGCATCGCAGCAGTCCTCCACCAGCCAGAGGTCGTGCCGCTGGCAGAAGTCGGCGACCGCAGCGCATTCGAATGGATTCCCGAGTGTGTGCGCGAGCATCACCGCCCGCGTCTTGTCGCTGCGGGCCGACTCCAGACGATTCACGTCGATGTTGTAGGTGGCATGTGTCTCGGGATGCTCCACGTCGACGAACACCGGCACGAGGTTGTTTTGCAGGATCGGGTTGACCGTCGTCGGAAAGCCTGCAGCCACGGTGATCACCTCATCGCCGGCCGCGAGCTGCTCCGACAAGAGCTTGTGGGAGGTGAGCGCGGTGAGGGCGACGAGGTTGGCGCTCGACCCGGAGTTCACGAGGCTGGCGCACCGTGTGCCGACACGGGCCGCGAACCGCTTCTCAAATTCCTCCGCGAACCGGCCCGTCGTCAGCCAGAAATCGAGCGAGCTGTCGACCAGATGTTCGACGTCGCGGGCGTCGAACACCCTCCCTGCCACCGGCACCGCCTGCCCGGGCTGGAACGGCCGATCGGGAAACGCCAGCCGGCAGTATTCTGCCACGAGGCCAAGGATTTCATCGCGGACGGTGCCAGCCGTGCGGAGGGCGAGAGCGTCGCGATGCTGGGGCTCATTCATCGAGTAACTCCCGGCGTGGCAAGGGGGGCTGCTGCTTGAGCATGGTCGTAGGCCTCGATGTCGGCAAGACAGAGCGAGCGGGCGGACGAGGGGTCGGACTCGAACCCGCGGAACCATGCGGCCGTCCGGTGGATCGCCTCGCGGGAGGAGAGCCGCGGCCGCCAGGGCAGGCCCGCCAGTGCCTTGTCGATCGCCAGTCTTAGGACGTGGGTTTCAATCGGTGCCTGCGGATCGTGCACGTCTTTCCAGCAGCCCGTTCCCCAGGCTTCGATGAAGATCTCAGTGAGCTGCTGCACGGTGATGTCGTCGTCAGCCGTGGGCCCAAAGTTCCAGCCCGTGCACCAGTCCGCCGCCGGCTCGGACAGCATCGCGGCAGCAAGCGAGAGGTAGCCAGTGAGCGGCTCGAGCACGTGCTGCCAGGGCCGCACGGCCGCAGGATTCCGCACCGGCACCGGCTCACCGGCCACCAGATGCCGCACGATGTCGGTAATGATCCGGTCTTCAGCCCAGTCGCCGCCGCCGATCACATTGCCGGCGCGGACGGTCGCCAACTGCACGCCATGCTCCGTATGACGGTGTGGTGGGAAGAAGCTCCGCCGGTAGGCGGCGGCCACGAGTTCTGCGGCCCCTTTGCTGGCGCTGTAGGGGTCGTGGCCGCCGAGCGGGTCGGTCTCGCCGTGCGGCTGACCGCTGGCGTGGGGTTCGTAGCACTTGTCGCTCGTGACTGAAATCAGCACGCAGGGCTTGTTGGCCTTGCGCACCGCGTCGAGCAGCGACGCCGTGCCGACGACATTCGTCGAAAATGTGTCGAGCGGCTCGCGGTGCGACAGTCGCACCAGCGGCTGCGCGGCGAGGTGCAGCACGATATCGGGATCGGCCGCGCGGATGGCGGCGGCCAGACGGGGGGCGTCGCGGATATCGGCTTCGTGGTGCGTCGCCACAAGATCGATCAGTCGGGCCGCCTCGAAGAGCGACGGGCTCGTGGGGGACGCGAGCGAATAACCGGTGACCCTCGCCCCCAGGCGGTCGAGCAGCAGGAGCAGCCACGATCCCTTGAAGCCGGTATGGCCGGTGACAAACACTTTTCTGTCACGGAGGCTGTGCAGGCTGCCCGCGACCTTCATCCCCACACCTTCCACGGCGCCCGGCCTTCTCTCCAGAGTTCATTCACCTGCAGGTAGTCGCGATAGGTATCGACGGCAAAGAAAAAGCCGTCGTGCTGGTAGGCCATCAGTTGGCCCTCGGCGGCGAGCCGCTCCAGGGGTTCCTTTTCGAGGATCAACGAGTCGCCTCCATCGAGATAGTCGAAGATCCGGCGATCGAACACGAAGAATCCCGCGCTCACCCAGCCCTCCACCTTCGGCTTCTCGGAGAAACTCGTGACCCGCGAATGGGCGTCGAGCATCGTGATGCCGAACCGTGACACGGGCTGCACGGTCGTGACGGTTGCCAGCTTGCCGTGCGACTTGTGGAAGGCGAGGAGCTTATCGATGTCGATGTCGGTGAGGCCGTCTCCGTAGGTGACCAGAAACGTGTCGCCCTTCACATAGGGCTCGATGTGCTTGACGCGGCCCCCGGTGTTGGTCTCCACGCCGGTGTCGGAGAGCGTTACCTCGAAGTCAAACGGCTCGTGCGTGCCGTGATACCAGACCTGCCGACGGCCGCCGACGGCCACCGTGCAGTCCTGCGTCATCGCCTCGTAGTTGAGAAAATAGTCTTTGATCATGCTCCCCTTGTAGCCCAGGCAGAGCACGAACCGGTTCAGGCCGTAGTGTCCAAAAAGACGCATGATGTGCCAGAGGAGCGGTCGGCTGCCCACCTCGACCATCGGCTTTGGGCGATATTCCGTCTCCTCACGCATCCGTGCGCCTTGGCCGCCGCAGAGAATGACCACTTCCATCGGAACGAGTTGTCCTGTGAGCCCACAAAGTCCGGCACGGATGGGAACCTTGAAAATCGTACCACGCCCCTCGCCCGGTGCGGCGGCCGCCCGGTAGACTTTTCGTCCATCCCCGCAAAAAAACCGCAAGATTCCCGGCCGCATGCCTCCCCACAAGCCTACGATCGGCATCCTCACCAGCGGCGGCGACTGCCCCGGCCTCAATGCCGTGATCCGGGCGGCAGTGAAGACTGCGGAACGGCACGGCTACGACTGCGTCGGCTTCCTCCGCGGCTACGAAGGGCTCGTGGAGCCCGTCAGTTACATGCCGCTCACCGCGAGAAACACCGCCAGTATTCTGACCCAAGGCGGCACCATCCTCGGCTCCACCAACAAGGGCCGATTCTCCGCCAAGGTCGGAGAAAATGAACGGATCGCCATCGATCCGGCCCTGCTCGATCAGGTTGCCTCCACCGTTCGCCAGCTCTCAATCTGCGGACTCATCTGCGTGGGCGGCGACGGCTCGCTCGCCATCGCGCAGCAGTTTCACGAACACAGCATTCCCGTCGTGGGCGTGCCCAAGACGATCGACAACGATCTGGGGGCCACCGCATTCACGTTCGGTTTCGACTCGGCAGTGGCCTGTGCCACCGACGCACTCGACCGACTCCACACCACCGCCGCCAGCCACGAACGGATCATGGTGCTCGAGGTCATGGGGCGGCACGCGGGCTGGATTGCCCTCCATTCGGGGATTGCTGGCGGCGGCGACGTGATCCTGCTGCCGGAGATTCCTTGGACCTTCGAAAACGTCTGCCGCAAGGTGCGGGAACGCGAGTCGGAAGGAAAGAAGTACACGCTCATTGTCGTGGCGGAAGGTGCGAATCTGCCCGACGTCGGCCTTGTATACCGTGAAGACGTGAACGGACCTGCAGTCGAGCGGAGGCATCAGGTGAAACTCGGCGGCGTCGGTGAGCGCGTGGCCGCCGAACTGACCCGGCTGCTCGACCGCGAGGTGCGGACCGTCGTGCTCGGCCACCTGCAACGCG
>CANETO010000136.1 GCA_947440895.1 Planctomycetaceae bacterium
ATCCTGTCACCGGTCAGGGCGGCGACGGCTCCTTCCACCCCAACTCCAATTTGAAACCCGCCGCATTCAGCGATGGCCTGAGCAAGACGTTCTGCATCGCGGAGGTGAAGGCGTTCACGCCCTACGTTCGTAACACGACCGACCCAAGCGGGTATCCCGCACAGACGCCCCCAGCCGATCCCGCGACTGTCGCGGGACTGGCCACCGGCATGTCGGCTGGCGACACCAAGCTCGGCTTGACCACCAACGACAACACCGGTCACACCGAGTGGCCCGACGGCCGTGTCCACCACAGTGGCTTCACGACCACGCTCACGCCCAACACGCGCGTGCCGTTCGTCACGGGCGGGGCAACCTATGACTTTGACTTGAATTCCCGTCAGGAGGGGAGCAGCGCCACGGCCAAGACCTACGCCGCTATCACCGCCCGCAGCTACCACGCAGGCCTCGTCACCACCGCCATGATGGATGGATCGGTGACGGCGATTGCCGATGGTATCGATCGGACCGTCTGGCGGGCGCTCTCCACGCGGGCTGGCGGTGAGGTGCAGCCGCTGCCCTGAGACCGCGAGCGTGTGGGACCGGAATCGGCCGGCCAATGAGGCGCATGCGGTCCGCTGATCTGCTAGGGTGAACGGCCCTGCGGTTCCCGGCTCGACGGCATATCAGTGGCCTTTCCGGCTGCGTGCCCGATGCCGGAGAGTAGCCGCAGGCAGTTCTTCTCTTTCGGAGGCGTGTCGATGGATATTCTCGGTGAGATTCTGAAGCAGGTACTCGAAGGTGCCGCGCAACAGCAGCAACAGGCCCCGGCTCCGCAGCAGCGGGCTCCGCAGCCTCAGCAACGTGCCCCGCAGCCCCAGGGTGGCGGACAGGGTGGACCGCAGGGCATGCCCTCTGCCAACGATCTGCAGGACATCTTCACGCAGATCTTCGGCGGTGGTCAGGCCCAGAAACTCCCCGAGGTCGTCAAGCAGTTCGAAGAAAAGGGGCTGCGCGACGAGGTCGATTCCTGGGTCCGCACCGGCCCCAACAAGCCGGTCGACCGGAAGCAGATCGAGGACGTCTTCGGCCGTCGTGAACTCGACGAGATCGCCGGCCGCAACAAAATCGACCGCGACCAACTGGCCGAGGTGCTCAGTCGGTACATCCCCAAGATCATCGACGAACTGACCCCGAGTGGCCAGATGCAGGCCCGTCGCTAGTCAGCAGCCTCCACACCCGGGCCCGCTGCGCATCCGTCGCGGCGGGCCCGTGGTCTGGCGGACCTGGGATCGCATCGGAGGGTATACTCTGTTCATGGCGATCTTCACTGCCCTCCTTCCCGCCACGCCCAGCCCATGGCGGTTGCTACCGCGATCCCTGCTGGTCGTGCCGCTTCTGGTCTGCTCGGCCGTCGCCGCAGAGATCAGCCCGGTGGAGATGTTTGTGCCTGCGGAACTCGACGTGGCCTGGCGGGAGGATCCCCGGCCGGCAGCCGATGCCCCCGCGGGCGTTGAAGTGCCGCAGGGGCGTCGCGTCACCCGTCGGGCCCAACGCCGTAGCACCCGGCGACGCCCGCCGCTCGAACAGATGCCATACCAGTCGGTGCCCGTTCGTTCGTCGCCGCACGATGCGATGCCGGCTGCGGAGATCGATGGCGTCCCGGCCACCACGCTTGGACCATCAGACCAAGCGGCTCCAGAGTTTTTCCCGGCGTCTCCGTCAGACCAGAGCACGACGACGGTCACTCAGACCGACACCACGTCGGCGTCCCCGCTGCGTGCCGACAGCGCGGATACCGCGGGCAGCATCACGACGCATCGTGACCAGCCCTATGGCCATCTCCAGACGGGCCAACCCCACCATGGCCGGCAGCGGTTCGATCTCTATCTTCCCGCCGGCTGCAACGCCGGTGGCATGCCGCTGGTCGTCTGGATCCACGGTGACTCCTGGCGGGACGGTTCCAAAGCCGATTGCCCGATCACGTGGCTGGCGAGCGAGGGCTACGCCGTCGCGAGCATCGGCTACCGCCTCAGCGATACGGCGGTGTTTCCGGCGCAGCTCGATGACTGCCGGGCGGCCATCGCGGAGATCGAACGGAATTTCGAGGTCTGGGGAATCGATCCAAAGCGGGTCGCCGTGGTCGGCAGCGGAGGCGGCGGCCATCTGGCGGCATTGGTCGGTCTCGCAAACCCGACGGCGACCGCCCGCTCCGGCCCGACCGACCGATCCGAAGACAGCCTGTCCCCCCGGATTGCGGCGGTCTGTGCCGTGGCAGCGCCGGCAAGCCTGACGACGCTTGGTCCAGAGCACAACCGCGCCGGCTCGTCGGCCAGCCGGCTGGTAGGCGGGCCGCTGCCGGAGTTTCGTGAGGCGGCCCAGCAGGCCAGCCCGGTCACGCACATTTCAGCCGATGATCCACCGGTGCTGCTGCTGCACGGCGCTGCCGACCGCGTCGTACCGGTACAACAGTCCGTGGAGTTTGCGGCGGCACTGAAAAGCGCCGGCGTCGATAGCACGCTCGTGATCATCCCCGACATTGGCCATCAGCCGAGCCTCGCTCTGGCTGGAGCCGGAGGGCAGGCCCTCCTCTCGTTCCTCGACCGCGTCCTGGGACCAGGCATTCGCCCCGGCCGCGGCAACGAACCATGAGACCGACACGGAGCGAGGCCAGACCGCAACCGGCGAACGTAAGCGGCGATTCCGGCCACGAAGCCGCGCCGCGGCGGATCAACCGCCGCCGATTGCTCGCTGGAGCCTCACTCGCCGCGGCCGTGGTGCCGCTGGGAGTCGCGATCGACGGCGTGGCAATCACGCCCCGGCGGCTCGTGACGAGCACGCATACCTGCGGCTCGGCCAGTGGCGTCGACCCACTGCGGATCCTGCAGGTCAGTGACCTCCACGTGCATGGTATCGGCACGCTTGAGCAACAGCTCCTGGAGGGGCTCCATGGAGCGCGAGCAGATCTCATCGTGCTGACGGGCGATGCGATCGACCGTGCCGCATCTCTCCCCGCGCTCGACACGCTGTTGGCGGAGTTTCCCACGGGTCCACGGCGGCTCGCCATTCTGGGCAACTGGGAATACCGCTGCGGGGTCGACCTCCGCGATCTGGAGAAAACCTACGAGCGACACGGCGTTGAACTGCTGGTCAATCGATCGGTCGACTTCGATCACCGGGGCCGGAGCATGCGGATCACGGGGCTCGACGACATCGTCGGCGGCAGGCCCGACGCTGCTTTCGCGCTTGCCAGCGTCCAACCGCTCGACGAGCATCTCGTGCTCGCCCACTGCCCGATCACACGCGACTCGCTCGCCATGCCTCCCGACCACCCGGTGTCGCTTGTGTTGAGCGGCCATACACACGGCGGCCAGGTGGCGCCGTTTGGGCTGGCCACGATCCTGCCCCGTGGCTGCGGCCGGTATGTGGCGGGCTGGTATCGCGATGATGGACCGCCGATGTACGTGTCTCGTGGCATCGGCACGTCGCTGTTTCCGGTTCGCATCGGCGCAACGCCGGAACTTGTGGTGATCGACTGGCGTCGATAGACCGCGGACTGCCAACAACCCGGCTCAAAGGTGGAGCATAACGCGGCGCGAACACACGACCGGCACGACCGGCAGCACCGCCAAGACCGCTTCGCGGCACCCTTCCTGCCTTCCTTGTGCAGACTGCGGTAACGAGCGTCGATAGCTTCTGTATGGCGGTGTCGATCCGGCCTGTACGCGTGCCCTGCGGCCCGCGAACGGACTCGGCCGCCCAATCCTTTTTCCTTCGAGATCCCCGTGTTCCGGGGAAGGCCACCACCGCCCATGCCATCGCCATCTCGTCGCCAGAAGCCCGCTCCGACCGCCGTTCAGAATCCCCTCGAGACGTACCTCCGCGACATCAATGCCACTTCGCTCCTCACGGCCGAGGACGAGCGGCGGCTGGCCACTGCCATCGGGCGGGGCGACGCAGCGGCTCGGGACCACATGGTCCGCGCCAACCTGCGGCTGGTGGTGAACATCGCCCGGGGCTACAGCAACCGTGGCCTCCTGCTGCCGGACCTCATTGAAGAGGGCAACCTCGGACTGCTGCGGGCCGTCGAGGGCTTTGATCCGACGATGGGCACTCGGTTCAGCACTTACGCCAGCTACTGGATCAAGCAGTCGATCAAGCGTGCGCTCATCAACTCTGGGAAGACCATCCGTATCCCGGCCTACATGGTGGAACTGCTCTCGAAGTGGCGGCGGGCGACGGCCCGCTTGAACGACAGCCTCGGCCGTACACCGACCCCCGAGGAGGTGGCCCGCATGCTTGGCCTGGCCCGCAAGAAGCTGCCGATCATCAAGAAAGCGATCCACGTCCATCAAAATGCCCCGCAGACGGAGCAGGCGGACGGCGGCTGGTCGCTCGGTGAACTGGTCCGCGATGAAAATGCGAAGTGTCCCGCTGAAGTGCTGCTCGACCACGACACGCTCCGGCACGTGCTGAAACGGATCGACCATCTCGACGAACGGGCTGCCAAGATCATCCGGCTCCGTTTCGGCCTGGGCGGCGTCGAGCCGATGACCCTCAAGGAGATCGGTTTGGTGCTCGGTCTGACGCGGGAACGGGTGCGGCAGATTGAGTCGGAAACGCTCGCCAATCTGGCCATGGCGATCGACGGCACGCCGCGGGCCACGATCCGACTCCGGCACGGGGCCTGACGGCGGCGGCCGCATGGGGTAGGCTCTGGGCATGGACCTCACCCCCTTCATCCGCCCCGTGCCCGACTTCCCCAAGCCGGGCATCCTGTTTCGCGACATCACGCCACTGCTGGCCGACGCCGCCGCACTCGCTGCCGCCATGGAGCAGTTGGCTGCACCTTGGCGGAGCACGCCGATCGATGCCATCGCCGCGGTTGAGGCGAGGGGCTTCCTCTTCGCCACGCCACTGGCCCTGACGCTGGGCGTGGGCGTGATCCCGGTGCGGAAGCCCGGCAAACTGCCGGCCGATACGCTCGAGCACGAGTACGACCTCGAATATGGCCGCGACCGGCTCCAGATGCACCGCGGCGTGCTCACCCCCGGTGCCCGCGTGCTCGTGGTCGACGACGTTCTGGCCACTGGTGGCACCGCGGCGGCCTGCATGCGTCTCATCGAGGCGGCCGGCGGCCACGTGGCTGGCGCGGCATTTCTGATCGAGATCGAGCCGCTGGGGGGCCGCGCTCGACTGGCGCCGCACCGCATTGAGGCGACGCTCGTCTACGCGTGAGCGACCGAAAGTTCCCCATGCCACGCGTCGTTGTCGCCATGTCGGGCGGAGTCGATTCAAGCGTGGCGGCGAGCCTGCTCGTCGAGGCGGGGTATGACTGCGTGGGTGTGTTCATGCGGCATGGCCGACCGGCCATGCCCCCGGCGACTCAGCCAGTTGGCTGTTCATCTGATCCGCTGCCGATCCTGCCATCTGCGCAGGTCGACCGCGGAGGCCATCAGGGCTGCTGCAGCGTGGCCGACGCCCTCGACGCGCGGCGGGTGGCCGACCGACTTGGGATTCCTCTTTTTGCGCTCGACCTCACCGATGACTTCACGCAGATCATTGATTATTTCGCGACGGAGTATGGCCGCGGCCGCACCCCCAATCCCTGCGTGCGGTGCAATTCATGGATCAAATTCGGCCGGCTCTTCGACCATGCTGATGCCATCGGGGCCACGCATGTGGCCACGGGTCACTACGCCCAGCTGACCCAAGGAGTTGACGGCCGGCCGCGGCTCTCCCGCGGACTCGAGGCCGCCCGCGATCAGTCCTACGTGCTCTTCGACGTGCTGCCCGAGCGGCTCCGACGCATGCTGCTGCCCGTGGGGGGCATGGCCAAGAATGACGTCCGCAGCCGGGCGGCGGCGCTTGGACTGGTCACCGCCGACAAGCCCGATAGCCAGGAGATCTGCTTCGTCGCGTCGGGAGAACATGCGAGGCTCGTGAGCCACCGGCTGGGCGGTTCCCGTTCAGGCGAGATCGTCGCCGCCGACGGACGCGTGCTCGGGCAACATGATGGCATCGAACACTTCACGGTGGGCCAGCGGCACGGGCTCAAGCTGGCCGTGGGCCGGCCGCTCTACGTCGTGCGGATCGAGGCAGACACCTGCCGGGTCGTGGTGGGTGGCCGAGAGGAC
>CANETO010000137.1 GCA_947440895.1 Planctomycetaceae bacterium
CCGATTCCTCGCTGCTCGTCCTGCCCGCCTTCGGCTCATTCACCGGCGGTCTCCGCATGGAGCCCACGGAGGACAGACGGTTTTGGATCGCGAGGGACGACGGCGTGGTGGATGTGACGCGAATCGTGGGCGTCAACAATGCGAAGCGGCGGCCAGGCTAGGCGCTGTCCGTCGTGAACGCGTGGGTGGCAGACACCGGTTGCCCAAAAGCCCCTGGCGGAAGCCGGGGGACTCCGGGTCGAAATCGATACCGGTTCCCATGCCCATGCGGGGCGATGAACTGACCCGTCCCCGCGTGGCTCGCTGGATGGCGTTCACACCCGGTGTCCCCGGACTTCCGTCCGGGGCTTTTTGTGGGAAGAGGTGCGCGCGCGAGGTGTTGGCACCGAAGGCACGCTCTTACTCGCGCACTTCCCGAAACGCCACGTGCAACCGATCGAGTAAGTCGCGGGCCGTCATCGAGATCTCGCCGAGCGACTCCGCGGCGAGATCGCCCGCGCGGCCATGCACCCACGCGGCCAACCGGGCGGCATCGAACGGTGACAGGCGTTGGGCCACGAGCGCGGCGGTGACGCCAGTGAGCACGTCCCCCGTACCGGCCGTGGCCATGCCGGGATTGCCGGTGTCGTTGTGAGCACGCTGTGCGCGGTCGACGATCAGCGTTGCAGGCCCCTTCAACACAATCACCGCGTCGATCGCCTCGGCCAGCGTGGCGGCCTCCCGCTCGAGCACGGCCCGGTCGCCTGCGAGGGCGGACGATCGGCCGACCCCCAGCAACCGCAGCATCTCGCCGGCATGCGGCGTGAGCATCCGCGGTCCGGCATGGCGGGCAAGCGTCCCACGGTCAATGCTGGCCAGCGCCCAGAGGGCATCGGCGTCGAAGATGACGGGCTGCGGAAGGTGGTGCCAGAGGTGCGACACGATCTGAACGACGGCGTCGGAGCGACCGAGCCCGGGACCGACGGCCACCGCGTCAGCGTGACTGACGCGGGATTCGATCTCCTCGAGGGCGTCGCTGGCGAACGTCCCGTCGGCCCGATCGGCGAGGCCTCGGACCATGACACAGGGATCGAAGCTGGCGGCGATCGCCACGACCTGCTCCGGCACAATCGCCTCGACGAGCCCGGCTCCACTCCGCAGCGCCGCCATGGACGAGAGCGCCGGCGCTCCCGCCATGCCGGCTGCACCGCCTACCACCACGACTCTTCCGTAGTCGTATTTGCTCGTGTTGCTTCGTCGGCTGGGCAGCCTCGGCAGGTCCGCGGGGGGCATCACTGGCGTGTTCCGTTGGGGGGGTTACTGACGGGATGCCGCTGGCGGCCGATCAGCCCCTCGGACAGGGAGTGATGCGGAGAATTCGCTGGTCCCCGGCTGATTACCTTGACTGAAACCTCCGCAAGGGGCTACCTTCGCCGACTCTTAGCAGGATAGCTTGGATCCCAAGGAAATGGGTGGCCCTCATGAGTGCTGCAGAAAAATCTGGCGATCTTTACAACGTGAAGAAGCTGCGTCGGCTCATCGAGCTCATGAAAGAGCATGATCTTTCAGAAATCGACCTGAAGGAGGCCGATCATCACGTGCGGATCAAGCGTGGTGGGGACGTCATCGCCACCACTGCGGCCCCCTTCGCACTCACCGCCGCCCGCCAGACAGCGGCCGAGCCGGCCCTGCAGCCAGCGGCCGACGCAGGGATGCTGATGATCAAGAGCCCGATGGTCGGCACGTTCTACAAGGCTTCCGGCCCGGATTCGGCCGCGTTCGTCAAGGTGGGCGATCGGATCGGGCCCGAGAAAACGGTCTGCATCGTCGAGGCGATGAAGGTATTCAACGAGATTCCCGCGGGGATTTCCGGTCAAGTCGTGGCGATCCTCGTCGAAAATGGCGCGCCGGTCGAGTTCGGCCAGCCTCTCATCAAGGTGGATCCAGAGGCATAAACCTCGCCGCAGTAGTGGTAATCAGTGAGCGAGGGGCATTTCCGCCCACCGTTCTGTTCCTTTCGTCGCGGGCCTGAGCTTCTGGCGGGAGCCTATGTTTAATCGGATTCTGATAGCCAATCGGGGCGAGATAGCCCTGCGTGTGATCCGTGCCTGCCGCGAGTTGGGCGTGGAGACGGTGGCCATTTTCAGCGAAGCAGACCGCGGCGCTCCCTATCTGGAACTGGCCGATGAGGCGATCTGCGTCGGCCCGGCACGGGCGGCCGACAGCTATCTGCGGATCGACCGGGTGATCAGCGCCGCCGAGATCGGCAACGTGCAGGCGATCCACCCGGGCTATGGGTTCCTCTCGGAGAACTCTCATTTCGCGGAGGTCTGCCGATCCTGCGACATCGGCTTCATTGGTCCGACCCCCGAGGCGATGGAACGGGTGGGCGACAAGAATTCCGCCCGGGCGCTGGCCCGCGAGGCCGGAGTGCCGACGGTGCCCGGCAGCGACGGGCTGGTAGCAAGCGAGCAGGAGGCCGTACGGGTCGCAAAGGACGTCGGATACCCCGTGCTGCTGAAAGCCACCGCCGGCGGTGGTGGGAAGGGCATGCGGGTGGCGGCCAATGAACTCGCTCTGGCAAGCGCCTGGCAGCAGGCATCGGCTGAGGCGCAGGCTGCCTTTGGGAATCCGGGCATCTACATCGAGCGGTACGTGGAACGGCCCCGCCATGTCGAGATCCAGATCCTCGGTGACAAGCATGGCACCATCCTGCATCTCTGGGAACGCGACTGCTCGACACAACGGCGGCACCAGAAACTGATCGAGGAGAGCCCGTCGCCGCGACTGCCCGATGAGACCCGCCAGAAGATGTGCGACGCCGCTGTTCGGTTGGCAAAGGCCGCCGGCTACTACTCGGCCGGCACGGTCGAATTCATCGTTGACCAGCAGGACAACTTCTATTTCATCGAGATCAATGCCCGCATTCAGGTTGAGCACCCGGTGAGCGAAATGGTGACCGGCATCGACCTGGTGAAGGCGCAGATCCGGGTGGCGGCCGGCGAAAAGCTCGAACTTACGCAAAAGGACATCGTGGCCCGCGGCCATGCCATCGAGTGCCGGATCAACGCCGAGGATCCCGCCCACAACTTCCGGCCCTGTCCGGGACGGATCGAGCGGATCATCGCTCCTGGCGGCTTCGGCGTGCGGTTCGACTCTCATGCCACCGCCGGCTACATCGTGCCCCCGCACTACGATTCGCTCATCGGCAAACTGATCGTGCATCAGCCGACGCGCCAAGAGGCGATCCGGACGATGATCCGGGCACTCAAGGAACTGCGCATCGAGGGCATCAAGACTACGGTGCCGATCCATCTGGAAGTGCTGGCCAACACCGCCTTCCACGAGTCCCAGGTCGACACGACATTCGTGGAGCGGATGCTGGCTGGATGAGCCCAGCCTTCACAGGCATCGTGCATCACGGATGCCGAGCCCCTGTCGATGCCATCGGTGCCACCCTTCCAGACCAACATGACCGTTTTCCACCATCGCATCGGGTTGTTTGCCACCAGGAGAGAGAGCCATGAGTGAATCGTTGTCGCGTCCGCCGAAGGCAGATCATCAGTTCCGCCGGGTGGCGATTCTGTTTGCCGGCGGTCCGGCGCCTGGCGCCAATGCGGTGATCTCGACGGCGGCCACGTCGTTCATGCGGAGCGGCACCGAAGTGGTGGGCATGAAGCACGGCTACTCGTCGCTGGCCGATTTCTCGGCAGAGAAGCCGCTCGAGCAGGGCCGCGACTACATCCTGATCACGCCAGACTTTCTGAAGCGGACCCGCTCCGGCCAGGGGATCATGCTCGGCACGGCGCGGACGAATCCGGGCAAGCACATCTCGTCGCCCGCCCACTTTGACGATGCCCAGCGGGTGCAGCCGCTGAAGAACGTTTACGAGGGCCTCCTGTCGCTGGGTGTCGAGGCCCTGATTTCGATCGGCGGCGACGACACCCTGAAGACGGCCAATAAATTCAAGCTCTACCAAGACCGGCTGCCGCCAGGCAGCAAGCGTATTCCGGTCGTGCATCTGCCGAAGACGATCGACAACGACTACATGGGAATCGATTTCACGTTCGGCTACTTCACGGCGGTCGACACTCTCGGCGGTGAGATTCGTAATCTTCTGTATGACGCGGACGCGGGCCGCTGCTACTACCTCTGCGAGACGATGGGCCGCAGCGCCGGCTGGCTCTCGTATGGGGCCGCGATCTCGGGCGAGGCCAGCCTCGTGATCAGCGTCGAGGACATCCATGGCCGGTACCGGAGCGAAGAGACGGTCACCGACGCCGCCGGCCAGACGAAGATCAAGCCCGTGATGAACATCGACGAGGTCGTCGGCCGGATCGTGAAGACCATGCGGGTCCGCGAGGAGGATGAGGGCAAGCAGTATGGCGTGATCGTGCTGGCCGAGGGGCTTGCTGAATACCTGCCGAGCAAGCAACTGGAAGGCATTCCCCGCGACGAGCATGGCCACATTTCGATCGCCCAGGTTCAACTGGGCCGGATGTTCTCCAAGCTGGTCGCAGACGAGTTCAAGCGGCAGACCGGACGATCGCGGAAGGTGGTCGGCCTGCAGTTGGGCTACGAGGCCCGCTGTGCCAAGCCGCATGCCTTCGACGTGATGCTCGGCAGCCAGTTGGGCGTGGGCGCCTACCGTGCCCTGGCGGAGCGGGGCCTGAACGGCGTGATGGTGAGCGTGTCGGGACAGCTCGACCTTAACTACGTGCCGTTCGAGGAACTGGTCGATCCGAACACGCTCGTCACGGTCGTCCGCTACGTCGAACGCGGTAGCGACTTCCACCGTCTGGCCCGCTTCCTCGAGACCTACGTCAACGAGTAGACGGGGCGAGGGGACCACGCCGGTCCGGGAACGCCCAACGACCCGGTGTCCCCGGACTTCCGTCCGGTGCTTCTTTCCGTGAGGGGCTGCCCGTGTCCCGAGAGCCGGCGTTGCTGACCAGCGCAGGCAGGATGCCGGAGCGCAGTCAGCATCGAGTGAGCGAAGGACAGGATGTCCGTAGCGAACGTCCGGCGACGGGGCGTGGGCAGCCCCGAACCGTCGACTCTTGCATGCTCCCTAAGGCACCAACATCTTCATCAGATCGCCCGTGCAGGGAATGCGGCTCGACGCCAGCACCTCCCCTGCCTCGCAGCCGCCCATCATGCCGACGGTGGCGGCCAGCGCCCGCACGCGGGAAAAGATGTGGGCCTTTTCGGCCGGAAACTGCGACTTATAGCGGCCGATCGCCTCCATTTTGCATTCGAGCTGGCTCGAGATGTTCACCACCAGCGGCCAATGGCCGTGCGGCACCTGCGGCAGGCCGGCAAAGAGAAAATAGCTGAGCAGATTCGGAACCGTATGCACGGGCAAACCGTCGAACGTGTTGTCCCACTTCGTGAGTCGCGAATAGAAGACGGCCGCCTCGGTGATCGCCACGGTCTGCGCGTGATCGGGCGAGGCCAGCGGCGTTTTGTCACCGAGGCCGAGCACGAGCCGCGGCCGCCACCGCCGAAACACTTTCGCCAGCGCCACGCGAACCTCGAACTCATCGAACAGCCGCCGGTTCGTGAAGCCCAATTGCTCGCGGTGCACCACGCCGAGCACCTTCGCCGCCGCTCCTGCCTCCGCGAGCCGTTCCGCGGGTCCGCTCGACCGAGGCGTGGGCTCGCCGTCGGTGAGATCGACGATGCCCACCCGGTATCCTTGCGCTGCGAGCACCGCGAGCGTGCCGCCACAGCCGATCTCGACGTCGTCGGGATGGGCACCGACGGCTATACAATCGAGCGGTGGGGGCAGGTCGTTCATGGGCTCACGCACCCTGACTCAAAGCTGGCGAAACGCTACGCCGCCGGCTTCGTGGCCGCGATGAGGAAGATCGGGTTGAGCGACTCGAACCGGATGCGATCCATCTGCTCGATGCCCCGGGCGATGTTCACCATCCAGTAGGAGGCGTCGCCCGAACGGGCCCGCAGCATCGCATGCACGGCGGCGAGGTTCTCGATACTGTTGCAGGCTGTCACCAGCCGGCCACCGGATTTGAGCCGCTTCCATGCTTCTTCCACGAGCATCGAAATGTCGCGGCCACTGCCGCCAACGTAGATAGCGTCGGGATCGGGCAGTC
>CANETO010000138.1 GCA_947440895.1 Planctomycetaceae bacterium
GGGGCCCGAGTGCGGGTGGGGCAGGGGCTGGTGGTGCAGCAGCAGGAGGTAAGGCAGCCGCTGGCAAGCCGGCTGCCGGCTCAGCCACGGCCGAACCGCCGCGTCCCTCGGGGCCACCCATGGGACGCCACATGTCGCGAAAGGAAATGATCGACCGAACTACTCCCCAGCAGCGTGCTCAGTTTCAGGAGTATTTTTCCAGGGTGGAGCAACGTCGACAGGCGCTCGGCCTGCCGGCGGGGTGGGGGCCTCCCCGCTGAAGCGTGCAACGCTTTACGGCTCACCTTTATCGGTCTTCGGTCGGCCGCTCGGAAGTAAGGCGAGGAAGTAAGGCCAGTAAGTAAGAATAGGGGTGTGCCATCAGCTCGGTTGCAACGTTCGGTACGAAGCACACAGGCCGCTCCGCTGCCGCTCCCCGTTCCCGTTGGATCTGGTGGGCGTTGGGGTTCCTGGCCCTCGTGGTGATTGGATTTCTGATCGCCTGGGGCGGGGGCTGGATTCGTTTCACGACCGATCCGCGGGTTGTGGAGATTCAAAAACTCCATCGGGATCTGGAGGAAAAGTACGTGGCCTCAGGGGGCCCGAAGACGTTCGTCGAGGCGGCGGCGGGCATCGCGGCGATGGCCCAGATTCGTCAGAAGATGGATGTCCTACCGGCGCACCTGCGGCCGGCAGCGGAGAAGTCGGGGCAGGATCTGGTGGCGATGTATTTCCGGGGCCAGATGAACGCCTATTTTTCCAAGCCGCCTGATCAACGCCGCGTCGAACTCGACCGCCAGATCAGGCAGTTTGAGATGCTCCGCAAGGCCTGGGAGGCGAGCAACGCCATGATGAATATGGTACGTGGGGCCGCCCCGTCGGGCACGACAGCCGCTGCCGGACAACAGGCTGGCCAGAGCGGTGCTCAGCAACAGGCGGCACAGCGTCCCGCCAACACGGAAGCCAACCGGATTCGGTCCCGAAAGGACATGATCGACCGCACCAGGCCCGTTGAGCGTGCGCAGTTCGATGAGTATCGACGGGCCATGGAAGAGCGTCGCAAGCAGCTTGGGCTGAAGAATTGATCAGATGTGGTCGGGATATCGCCTGCGACATCCCGGAAGCATTCAGGCTGACGGTGGGTTGATACGGGCTGCCTGACGATACGCGCCAAGAAGAAGGACCACTGGGTCGTCAGCCCGCGATACCGAGGGCCGCCTCGACCTCCTTGAGCCGCTTGCGATCGTCGGTGTCGAGGCGGCGTCGATCAAGCCCTGCCTTCTTCGCGTCGCGAAGCACATCACGGGCGTCGTCCAGCTTGCGATCGGCCACCAGCGCGCAGGCGAGATGCAGCCGCTTCTCTGGCATTCGATCCAGAGCGGCCTCGCGCAGCACTTTGACGGCGTCCCCCGGGGTGTCGCCGGCCAAGAGCGCGAGGCCCAATGTGTCGAGGAGGCTCGGATGCGGTCCCTGCTCGGCGATTGCCTCGTCGATGAGTTGCTTCGCCTCTGCGGCCGTTTCCGGCCGAACGAGCTGCATCGCGAGGTTGTTTTGCACGATCACGCGTTGCGTTGGCGGCAGGTCACCACCGGCAAGCAGCTCCCTGTAGATGGCCGCGGCCTCCTCATGGCGGCCCCGCAAGGCTTTGAATTCCGCCTGAAACAGCGAGATGTCCATGCTGTCTCGGCTGGTCCGGGGAGTTGTGTCGAGCCAGCTCTCGACCCGTGCGGCCTGCGCTGGGTCCGCGTCCGTCGTCCGCAGGACCGATATGGCGGCCTGCAGGAACGTCGCTGAACCAAGCCGCTGCCTATTGGCCTCGAGCATGTCGAGTGCTTCGGCCGTCTGCCCCCGGCGAGACAGAAACTCGGCTCTGGCGACGAGCCCGGCGGCAGATCGCTCGGCAAGTTGTTCAAGCAACGTGTCGGCCTCGTCATCGAGACCAAGCTCCTCCATCAGCGCGGCTGCCAATCGCTGTTGGTTGGGGTTCGGGGTGGACGACGGCTCCGAGGTAGCGAGCCGCCGGACAGCGGCGATGGCGGCCGCTTGATCGTCCTGCGAGATCGCCAATCGTGCCTCGAGTGCGATCACCGAGGCCGCCGTCGGCTCCCGTGTGGTCAGGGTCTTCAGGTGCGTTGCGGCCAGTTCCGATTCATCGTTGCGGATCAGTTTCTCCACGCAGGCGGCCAGTGCCTCAGGGGGTGTCTTCGGATCTGCGGCGAGCGTTAGAACGTCTTCGCGGCAGTCCTCCCAGCGGCCTGTCCGATCGAGCAGTTCAGCTCGCTGCATCCGCTCTGGCGTGGTGAGCGGCCTCCGGTCGGCAAGCGCTTCGAGCAGGATGAGTGCCTGCCGCCATGCCTCGGCCTCGGGCCGGCTGGAGAGAACACTGACGCTGAGAATCATGTCCTCGACCGCTGGCTTTCCATCACGATCCTGATTGCGAGCGAGTTCCGCCACGGCCTCTTCCACGTCACGGTAGTTGCCGTCCCGTACGGCCAGTTCGGCCAGTGTTCGGCGGGCCCATATCCGCATGTCCTCGGAGGCAACGCTGTCTCCCGTGGCGCTGACAATCCGTCGCAACACGGTGCGGGCCTGCGATGGCCGGTTAGAGCCTGACAGGAGCGTGACCAAGGATCGGATAAACGTTAGATTTTCGGGGCTGAGTTCCACCGCCTTTTCGAGCCGCCCGATCGCGGCAGGCACATCTCCCCGCAGGAGTTCCAGGTCGGCGAACAGCCGCTGAAGCAGCGGCCAGCCTGGCCGTTCGTTCTCGGCCTCGACGAGCAGATTCCTCGCGGACTCAAGTTCCGCCAAGTCCTCCGCGGCAAGCTTTGCGGCCGGTGGTCGCCGGCTATCGCCGGCCGCAGCGGGTTGCGACCTCCCCACGGCAACCTCCAGCATGATCTTTGC
Source organism: Planctomycetaceae bacterium (assembly GCA_947440895.1). Lineage (GTDB taxonomy): Bacteria > Planctomycetota > Planctomycetia > Pirellulales > UBA1268 > CAMCQY01. Next base: position 2,887 of record CANETO010000138.1, read on the forward strand.
CGCCGATGCGGCGCGGCTGTTGGCGCTCTCCGGCCCGCAGAGGCGACTGATCTCCTTCTCCGCCTGAGTGGCCTTGGCTAGGTCGCGTTGCTCACACGCCATTTCGAAGAGGGCGAAGTGCGCCTGCAGGTTATCCGGATGGCCCGCAAGGTAGGCCTGCCAGATGCGTTCGGCTCCGGCAGCATCGCCCCTGCCCAGACGGATCGAGGCGAGCGCCGCCAGCAGCGGCCCCGACTGTTCCGCAGGCAGCGTTGCGGCCTTTGATTCGAGACCCTCCAGGATGGCGTTGGCCTCTTCTGCCGGTGCCCGCGCGACCAGTCGGGCCCGCAGCACGAGCAGCCGCGGATCATCGACGATGGTGGCGGGAATCTTCTCCCACTGCTGCATGGCCGCGGCCATGCCCTGCTGCTTGAGCGTCGCGACGATGAGCCGCTCCCAGAGCTGCGGGTCGTCGTTATGGGCCTTGATCGCCCGGGTTAAGAAGGCCGTCGCCGTCTCGGCATCACCAGCGGCGACGAGAGAATCGTACCGGAGCGACGCGAGCTGGGCCGCCGGCACGGTGTCGGCACGCTCGAGTTCGTCGAGCAACTGCGTGACCTGCGACCAGTCGCGGTCCGGTGCCGGCAGCCGCAGCTGGTGCGTGCCGCGGAGTCGTAGCAGCGGCTGCCACACCTGCGGCTGCCGCAGCAGCTGGTCCTGCCCCAGTTCCTTGGCGATTGCCTCGTAGGCTGCCAAGGCCTTCTCCGGCTTGCCGGTCGCGGCCAGTGCAGCGGCGGCGGTGATCCGCGCGGATAGCGACGAGGAGTCGCGGCTGAGCAGTCGCTGGCTGGCGGCAAGCTGTTCGTCGACCTGCCCAAGTCGAGCGTGGCACTCGGCGAGCAGCAGGTCGACCTGTCGCTTCGGTTCGGGCGACTCCGCCACGAGCGGCCGGAGGGCATCAAGCTTCTTGACGGCGGCCAGCCACTGCTGACGTGCGATGAGGAGCCGCACGTCCAGCATCTCGATCGCGGGATTTGTCCGACTGGCAGCTTTGGCCAGTGTCTGGATCGTCTGCTCGGCTTCATCGAGCCGTTTTGTGAGCAGCTGGACGTTGGCCAGTGATATCAGGATCGCCGGGTCTTCAGGAAACCGCTCGAGCGCCTCCTGCAGCGGGGCAAGAGACTGCTCGGGATCGCCCCGCCGGAGGGCGACTTCGGACAGACCGAATGCGCCATCGGGCAGTTGTGGAAACAGTTCGGTGGTCTTCTTGGCCAGCCGGGTGGCATCGTCGAACCGGCGGTCTGCCAGGGCGATGGCGAAGCCGGTGGCCAGCACGTCGCGGTCGTCGGGGGCTAGGGCTGCTGCGCGATCGATGGCCTCGGACGCTTGACGTGGCTCACCGTGCCCCGCGAGCCACCTCGCCTGCGCCAGCCAGGCCCGGTGATCTTCAGGGGCGGTCTCCCGCAGGTTTTCGAGCACCCGCTGTGCCGCCTCTGGATCCTCACGTTTCTCGTTGAGGATCATTGCCAAGAGCAGCGATGCCTCCGTGACGAAGCGACCGGGCTTCCACGTGGCGTCGAACGCCTTTCCTGCCGGATCGAAGCCGGTCAGGCTGGCGGCCAGGGTGGCGGCATCGGTGATGTTGTCGTTGCCAAAGTAGGCGCGGGCGTCAAGTAAGTCGATTTCGTCGGGGTCGATGCCGTCAGCGGCGAGCGTTTCGGCCGTCGCGGCTGCGGCCTGCTCGCGCAGGATGACGATTTCCTGTCGGGCCGTGCCAAACTGTCCGAGTTCCAAGAGCGTCACTGCCAGCATTCGTCGCAGCTTCAGCGAGTCTGAATTCTTGCGAACCGCGGTACTGATCGCGTCGAGGGCCGCCTCACGCTGTCGCCGGCCGGCTCCCGGAAGCTCGGCCCGGGTGCGCAGCAAGGTGGCATATTCAGCATGCGCCGCGGCGTCGTTCGGCGACTCCTTCAAATAGAGGCCGTAGAGCCTCGCCGCTTCATCGGTCTCGCCAGCCGCGACCCGCTCCCGGGCTGCGGCACCCAGTTCTTCCGTCCATCGCGCGCGGCGGGCGCGGTATGCGATCGGGGCGACCACCGCCGCGACGACGGCGGCGATGCCGAGCAGGATGAGGAGGCCTTTCAGGAGACGTGAGACGCGGGGCGTCATTCGGAGGGTGCCTCGGGGATAGGGGCGAGATAAAAACGTGTCGGCAATCCACGCATCTGCTGGCAGCACGCCAGACGCTATTGAAGCTAACAGATATGAAAACGCGGTAAATCGCCTGACGGGCTATCCTTTATCCAACCCCGATGCAATCGCCAGCGCTCCTGGCCCATACCCCATGACATCATCCGCCACCGCATTGACCCTCGGCTTTTTGTTCGGCATCGCCGCCTGTGCCGCACAGGGGGAGGAACTCGTAGTGAATGGCTCTCTGGAGCAGATGGTCCATAATTTCCCGGCGGGGTGGGAGAAGACGGAAGACTTGAGCGGCCGCGTCACCGCTACGTGGACCATGGAGGAAGGCGAGGAAAGCGCCAAGTCGCTGAAGATCGACTGCACCGCGATCGCCCCATCGCTTGCGGCACCGGAGACGAGCCCCGTGCATGTGATGCAGCGGGGGATAGCCCTGAAGGCGGGGCAGAACTACACGCTCTCCTTCAAGGCCAAAGGCACCGGCATCGCGGACACGGCATTTTCCGTACGGATGCTGGACACGGGGAAACCGGACTCCCCACCTGTCTTCCAGACCACGGTCGCCGTGACCTCCGGATGGAAGGAATACCGGTTTGAGTTCGCCCCGAGCGGTGACATCCCGCGCACGAATTCGCTGCTCCGTTTTGCCCTCGTATCAACCGGCACGCTCTGGCTTGACGACGTGTCGCTGCGGGGCGGCACGGGCGTCGCCACAGACACGACCACGGTGCCGAAATTCCAGAACCGGCTCGCCCGCCTGGCCGAGAAAAACCTGGTGCCGAATGCCTCTTTCGAATGCGGGTCCGATGGTTGGCTGTCCCTCGGGCAGCGGCTCGGCTTTGGAGGCAATGTCGCCGGCCTCTATGGCCAGGTCGAGTCTGGGCAGCTTGAGTCTGGGCAGCTTGAGTCTGGGCAGGGCCCGCAGGGCCCCCACGCGTTCCGGCTCACACTCGGCCCCGGCGTTACC
>CANETO010000139.1 GCA_947440895.1 Planctomycetaceae bacterium
ACATCACCAACGGCGTGCACGTGCCGAGCTGGCTGTCGTGGCAGATGCTCCAACTCTACGACCGCATCTTCCCATCCAATTGGTTGCGCCGCATGGGAGAGCCCGATATCTGGCAGAAGATCCACGAGTGCGATCCGGGCGAGTTGTGGGAGACGCACTACGCGCTCAAGAACCTCCTCCTGCAGTTCGTGCGGCGACGACTGGCGCGGCAGTGCCGGCGGCGGGGTGAGTGTGACGAGGCTGTCGAGTTGGCCCGCTCGGTCCTCGACCCCAACATTCTCACAATCGGCTTTGCACGGCGGTTTGCCACCTACAAGCGGGCAGATCTCGTGCTCGCCGATCTCGACCGCCTCTACGGGCTGATCAGCAACGCCGAGCGGCCGATCCAGATCATCTATGCGGGCAAGTCGCATCCGGCGGACGAACCGGGCAAGGCGTTGATCCGCAAGATCGCGAACCTGCGGAACGACAATCGTTTCGCGGGCCGCGTCGTCTTTGTGGAGGATTACGACATCAATGTCTGCCGGCACCTGATCCAGGGCGTGGACGTGTGGCTCAACAACCCGCGGCGACCGCTCGAGGCTTCGGGCACCAGCGGCCAGAAGGTGGTCTACAACGGCGGCCTCAACTGCTCCATCCTGGACGGCTGGTGGGCCGAGGCTTTCGACGGCCGAAATGGCTTCGCAATCGGTCGCGGTGAGACCCATGCCAATGACGAGATCACCGATCGTCGCGACGGCGAGGCACTCTACAAGGTGCTCGAGCAGGAGGTGATCCCGCTCTTCTACGACCGCGACAGCGACGGCCTGCCGCGGGCATGGATCAGGATGATGATGAACTCGATCAGTTCACTGGCCTGGCGATTCAGTGCGCACCGCATGGTGATGGACTACGCCCGGATGTGTTACGTGCCGGCCGCCGGCGGCGTGTCGTCTGACATGCACAGCCGGTAACGTCGCACACCTCTTGCGGCATAGGCCGCCGGGGGTCGGTGCAAGCCTCCGACTCGGGGCGAGGATACGCCAACTCGCTTCGGCTTCCACCGACCCCCGGCTCCTCAAACGGTACGAAGAGACGCTCACACGTTCCACGAACGTTGACTTGCGTCAACGTTCCGCTGAGCGGAGCGTGCGGAGGCTGGCGATGGCCGTGTCGAGTTCGGTGGTGAGACGATCGAGAGCGTCCTTCGAATAGGTGGGCACGTCCGCGGCGGTCCGCAGGGAGGTGGACCAGTCGACCCGTTGGCCGGGAGGCAGATCCTCCACGGCGAAGGCCCGTTTCGTGGGAAGCCCGAACGTGAAGCGTCGGCCATCGACATGGATCGGCCGCTCTTCGCGGGTGCCGCCGTCGATGATCCGCAGCGGCTCTTCGACAGGAATCAGGCTGCCGTCGTCGGTGGTCGCCACCAGCCAGGCGCAGGTCGAGCAGACGCCCGATTGCGGGTCGATCCGGACCAGATGCCGAACGATGAGGTCCTCGTGCTCCTCGCCCCGCAGCATGAGCGTGGGCACGTCAAACACGACTGCCGTGCCATGCGTGCCGACGCAGGTGATTGCGGCAAGGCTCTTCTGCTTGGCGTTCAGAACCTGTCTGCCGAGAAAGTCGAGCGAACAGCCCTCCATCGTGGCATCGGGTGCGACGACGGTCAGTCGTTCGTTCACCGACATGCAGTTGCCGACACCGACCTCCACGAGTTCGTGCCGAGGGGCCTCCCTGTCATCGGACGGCGGCTCGACCGATCGCACGGTGGCGAGGATCGCGAACGTAAATCCGGTGACGGTCTCCTTGATGGATGCAGAGACATCGTCGGTGTCGCCGCTGGCGAACCGCGTGGTGGCGAGGAGCACGACCCGGTTCCAGCGGTCACGCTCGGGATCGTCCACCAACGTGCCGGCCTCGATGACCGTGATGGGCATGGGTGTGGGCGACGAATCAGTCGCCACGGCGGACCTGTACGGAATGAAGCAGGCCAGCGTCATGATCGCCATTCTGAGCCAGGCAGCCGGCCGGTCGCCTGCTGTCTGTTGGTACGACGGATGATTTCCAGCTCCAACCACGGCACCGCTCCTCTTTCCAACGAGCCGCGACGGTTCTCGCGCGGGGCGGAATCATGGGGAGGTGGCCCCTTCGAATCAAGAGAAAATGGGCAGATTCCGGGAGGGCGAAAACAAGCGGCGATCCCGCCGTCTCCCACGTTCGTGGCGGCGGTCCCAATGACGCCTGTCGGGGAGGCGTGGCCACACCAATCAACAGCCCAGCCCCGTACGATTGCTGAGGCGGGGCCAAAGCAAACGCACGGGGCTGAGGTGACTCGGGAGCAGCGGGCCGGCACGCCAGGGAACGCCCCAGTCTGGGGGTGTACTTGCTGAGTACACACCCAGGCCGATGGGGCACCCTTCTGGCTTGCAGGCCTCAGCTGGGCCGTGGTTCAGTTCAGGTGATAGGCAGACTCACCATGCTCGTTGATATCGAGACCTTCGGCCTCCGCATTCGGATGCACCGTGAAGCCGATGGTCTTGTCGATCAGGAGACCGAGCACCAACGTGCACACGAAGGCATAGCCGCCGCTCCAGAGCAGACCCTGCAACTGGATCATGAGTTGATCGACGCTGCCCGCCACTGGCCGGATGCAAAAAACCCCCACGAGCAGTGCCCCTAGGGCTCCGCCCACGCCGTGGACACCGACGACGTCGAGCGAGTCGTCATAGCCCAGCAGCGGCTTGGCCTGCACTGCGAGGAAGCAGACGACGCCGCCCAGGATTCCGATGATCAGCGCACCGAGCGGGCTGACGTGACCGGCACAGGGAGTGATCGCCACGAGGCCTGCCACCATCCCAGAGGCAAACCCAAGAGCCGTCGGCTTCCCGACCTTGAGCCATTCAGCGAACAGCCATGCACCGGAAGCCGCACTGCCGGCGATCGCCGTCGTGGCGAAGGCCAGCACGGCGACACCACCAGCCACTGGCAGGAAGTCCTTGCCGACGGCAATGGCAGAACCAGAGTTGAATCCGAACCAGCCCACCATCAGCATGGCGGCACCGATCAGAGTCCAGCCCACACTGTGGGGCACGAACTGTGAGCCGGGATAGCCCCGACGCTTGGGAAGGATCAGCAGTAAGGCCAGGGCCGACACGCCCGCGAGCACGTGCACGACGGTGCCACCTGCGAAGTCCAAAACACCCTTTTGGAACAACCAACCGTTGACGTTCCAGACCCAGTGACAGACCGGGTTGTACACGATGGTTGCCCAGAGAACGGTGAACAGGCACCAGGCGCTGAACTTCACTCGTTCGGCGATCGCGCCCACGATCAGGGCCGGCGTGATGATCGCGAACATCATCTGGTAAATCGCAAAGAGCAGCTCAGGAACGCCGTTCGCGGCGGCCTCGACCGTGTCGCCACTGGTCACGATCCGCTCGTAGGAATTCGCGCCGTCGACGCCAAGTTCGGCGAACGATTTCATGAATACCAGACCGGGATCCCAGCCCAGATAACTGTGCTTGGGAAGATCGTTACCGTCTGGGCCTTTCCCTGCGTCGACCGCGATTGCCGACGGGACGGCGAACGCCATGTTATAGCCATAGGCCACCCATTCCACCGCGATCAGCGGAATGCACACCATCACCAACATGAACATATTGAGAACGTTCTTCGCGCGGACCATGCCACCGTAGAACAGTGCCAGGCCAGGCATCATGAAGAACACGAGCGCCGCACTGACGAGTATCCAGGCGATTGAGCCGGTGTCGTAGGTGCCTTTCAGATGCGGTGCGCTGGTCTCCTGGGCTAACACCTCGCCGCACCACGACAGACCAACAAACAGGGCCATGAGAAGGGGAATCATCCGCACCATCGAAGGGGATCCTTTCAATAAGTTCTCCCAAGGGCCAGCGACAATCGCACCGTGCGATCGAACGCCACCGAGGGGGCCGGGCGGGCACGATGCGAGATCAATGCGATGTCGCAGGGCCGCCGTATCACGGCTGGAAGAATAACGAAAGAAGCCGTAGTCGCGGAGCCGGACTGGTAAAAAGCACGCGCGTCGACAAAAATCTCACCGTTCCTCGTCGAACGACCGCTTGCCTCGCAGCAGGTGGTGGTAGTGCTGCGCGAAGCGGTGGGCCTCGTCGCGGACGTATTCCAACAGCCTGAGGGAATACGAATCGCGGGAGAGCCGCAGTGGCTCACTCTGACCGGGCAGGAAAATCTCCTCCTCCCGCTTGGCCAGCGAGATCACGCAGGGGGCCTCGATCCCCAGCGATTCGAGTGCGTCCATCGCTGCCGAGAGCTGTCCTTTGCCGCCGTCCACGAGGAAGATGTCGGGAAGCGGTGCCCCTTCGCGGACGAGCCGGGCAAACCGCCGCGACACCACCTCGTGAATGCTCTTGAAGTCGTCGATGCCGGTCACCGTCTTGATGCGGTAGCGTTTGTACCCGGGCTTGAACGGCAGCCCATCGATGAACTGCACAAGACTTGCCACCGTCTCGTTGCCGGCCAGATGGGCGATGTCGACTCCTTCGATCACCCGTGGTGGCCGCGGCAGCCCAAGCACCTTTTCCAGGCCCGCCAGCCCCTTCTTCGGATCGACGAGAAACACCTCCGGCTGGACGTGCTCCTCCAGGTCGCCCCTCTGATCGAGCGTTTCCAGCAGCCTGATCTCGTCTCGAAGCCGGGCGGCCTGTTCGAATTCGAGCCGGCCCGAGGCGGTGAGCATCTCCTGCTTCATCTCCTCGAGCAGGCGTTTCTTGCCACCGTCGAGAAATGTCTTCAGCCGGTTGATGTCGCGGCGGTATTCCTGTTTCGAGATCCGCAGATTGCAGGGGGCCGTGCACTGGCCGATCGACGCGAGCAGGCAGGGGCGGAACCATCGCCACTGCTCGTCGTCGGCGTCGATGTCGAGCGAGCAGGTGCGGAACTTGAAGATCCGCTGCAGCACCACGATCGCGCCACGGAGGCTGCCCGCACTGGTGAACGGGCCGTAGAGTTTCACGCCCTTCTGTCTCGGAGTGCGGGTGAACTCGACCCGTGGGAAATCCTCGTGCGTCGTGATCTGGAGATAGGGGAACGTCTTGTCGTCTTTGAGGTCGGAGTTGAACCGCGGCTGCACATCCTTGACGAGCCGGCTTTCGAGCAAAAGGGCATCGACCTCGCTGTCGGCTTCCAGGTAGTCGATGTCGCGAATCTCCTGCACGAGCTCGGCGGTCCGGCGGTCCAGTTCGGCGGCCTTGAGAAAATAGCTTCCGGCCCGGGACCGCAGGTTCTTCGCCTTACCGACGTAGATCACGCGGCCGGCGGCATCCTTCATCAGATAGACGCCCGGCGTCTGCGGAAACGTTTTTACTTTTCTCGCCGCGGCCGCCCGATCACCGGTCGTCACCGTCTGGTCGGTGTCGGCGGGGGTGGATTCGGCGGCGTCGGATGGTTCGTGGTCGTTCACAACTTCATTCTAGCCGCACTATTGCTGCCCGCGGGTTCGGGGCTGCCCATGCCCCGTCGCCGGACGTTCGCTTCGGCATCCTGCCTTCGCTCACTCGATGCTGACTGCGCTAGCCAGATCGCCTCCGCTTCGGCATCCTGCCTGCGCTGGTCAGCAACGCCGGCTCTCGGGATATGGGCAGCCCCTCACGGATTCCGCAGGGCGCCTCGTATCCCCACGCTAGGCCCGGAGGGCCGGGTCAGCACCAGCGGGCGGAGGCCCGCCAAGGCAAGGTCGGCAGGATGCCGAGGCTTGCCGCGAAGGAGACAAGAAGCCCCCGGCGGAAGCCGGGGGACACCGGGTGTGCATACCTTCCCGCGTGCCATGCAAACCACGTTTCGCCCAGCAGCCCGGTGTCCCCGGATTCCCGTCCGGGGCTTTTTCTTTGTGGGAATCTCTATGCCCGGAGGGCCGTGAACACAGCCTCACACGCCCGCGAGCGCACGCAGATCGCGTTCCTGCAGATCGAGCCGCTGCGTGAGCGTAGCCTTCGTGGCGGCGAGTTGCTCCTGGCCGCAGGGCAGTGCCGCCGCGAACAGGTAGAACTTGAT
>CANETO010000140.1 GCA_947440895.1 Planctomycetaceae bacterium
AGCCAAAAAACGCTCCTCTTCACACTCCCGGCAGACGACGAGAAATTTTCCTATACTGTCGCCTCTACGGTGCGGCAGTCGCGGCGTGTAGGGTGTGCGGATCGTGCCGATTGAACTGCCGTGCTTCCGAGAAAATCGTGTCTGGCTGCAGGTACTCAGCCACCGTTTGTTCTCGGCTCGCACCAGGATGCGCATGATGCCCTTCTCCAGGATTTCCAGCCGTTGTCGGGTGGCCGGCAATACCGTCGGCGTGCTCCGGCGGTTTCTGTTCGCAGCAGCAACTCTGGCCTGCGGCGGCCCGGTCGCGATCGCTGCGGACGAGGCTCCCGCCGCAGGCGGTGGTTTCCAGCCAGAAGACATCTCCATCGGAGAACCAATCTCCCTCCCGACGGCGCCTCCTCTCGCCCCGCCCTCACCAGCGGCGGCCCCGATCGGCGGTGTCCTTCAGCCGCCGGCTGCACAACTGCCATCCGTGGTCGTACCGGACCATCCTGCTCCTACCACCGCGACGGCTCCCGCTGGCGCACAGTCACTGGCCACCACCGGCGCATCTCCCCAGCAGGCAACGGCCGGCAGCGGCTGGCTGGGGATCGCCGTGGATGACACCCTGGTCACAGGGCGGCTGGTGGTCGTCGAGGTGGCCCCGGATGGGCCGGCTGCCAAGGCCGGCATCAGGCCGCAGGACATGCTGCTGGCCATGAACGGGACTCCCTTGCAAACAGGCGACGAACTCGCGGCGACACTGGCCGCCATCGCCCCAGGGCAACAGGTGAAAATGGTTGTGGGCCGCGACAACAAGATCGAGGACGTCGTCGCGCAGGCCTCGGTACGCCCGCCGGCAGCGGTGTCTCGCGACTGGCAGTCGTCTGCCTCCACCGCCCCCCCGTATGATGCCGTGGCCGCTCCCCCCCTTGCCGCACCGCCGCTCGCAGCCCCCACGCGACTCCTGCCGGCAGCACCGTCCTACGTGGGCGAACTCCCCACACCGGCGGCGACGTCGGCTCTGACACCTCCGGGCATGCTCCCCGCGGCCACACAACCCGCCCGGGCTTCAGCGGCAAACGCGGGAGCGATGCCTCAGCTGCCATCAGTTCGCCAGGCACCGTCGGGCCGAACGGCGCTGGGCGTCAGGACGGTGCCGGTGGATCCGAATGTGCAGTCCCGGTTTCATCTGTCCGACACACACGGCGCGTTCGTGATCGGCGTTGTACAGGATCTGCCCGCGTCGAAGGCCGGCGTGCCGCCTGGAAGCGTGATCGTTGCCATCAATCACCAGCCTGTTCGGTCGCCGCAGGACCTAACGCAACTGGTGTCACACGGTCCCGTGGGCACGCCTGTGCCAATCCAATACGTGCTCCCCGGCGGCCAGTCGAAGCAGGCTGATGTGGTCCTCCAGTCGCTGGAACAGCCGCTGGAGCGGGCCCTGACGGGCAGCGACAGTTTCGGTCGTACGGCCGACACGCCGTCCCTCCAGCCTGCTGTTGAACCGTCCCCGCTGACAACGCGACGCGTGCAGCCGATGGCTGCCTATCAGTCGGCCGAGCCCGACCCGCTGTCCAAGATGGAAGAACTGCTCCGCCTCATGAGCAACCGTCTCGAGCAGATCGAACGCCGCCTCGATCGCATCGAGGCGGGCCGGCCGTAGATCTTCAGGCTGCCGGCCGATCCAACTGGCAGGCCGTGGGCAGCAAGCCAAATCGGGACAACTCGTCATCCACTGACACCCCGGCTGGACCGGACACGAGCGCCGAATTCCGGGCATGCCGTGAGGGTTCCTTGCGAACGAGCATTTCGCCAGGGCGATGTGCACGCGATCCGGCCCACGACTCCGCCTCATCGGAGAGATGGACGAGCAGACGTTCCACTCCGGAACGCTGCTGTTCCAATGCATCGCGGTCGAGGTCTGGGGGCACATACATCGGCCGGCTCACCACCCCGCGGGCCCGCGACCAGGGCCGCGGGATGGCGAAACGGTCCCACGTGCCAAGTCGCCAGGGCCGCTCATACCCGAAGCCCATGGTCACGATCGGAATCCGCATCGTGCTTGCCAGAAAGACACAGCCGGGAGCCAGCCGGCGGCGTGGGCCCCGCGGACCATCGGGGGTGATCGTGAGATTTTCGCGACCGGCCCGGCCCGCCAGTTCCCGGAGGGCCGCCGAGCCGCCTTTGAACGTACTCCCCCGCACCACTCCAAAGCCCATCAACACCGCCACGCGGGCGAGAATGTCGGCATCATGGTGCCGCGACAGCAGCATGGAGATGTTGGAATGCCCACGGAGATACAGCGGTAGCAGGATGTTTTCGTGCCAGAACACATAGATCTTCGAACCGCGGTATTCGGGATGCACCGGGTCGACCGTTGGATCGCCGAAGTCCACGCGATAGTCGAGCGTGCCCATCCACTGGCGAATGCACGCCGTGGAGAGGAGGGACGTTGCCCCAATGGCCAGCGAAGACTTGAGCTTCACGAATCTGTTTCCTTTCTTCTGTCGACTGATGCTCCCGATCGAACGCCACGGAGACTGCGATCGCACATCCCACCGCTCCCTGGAGCGGGAACCGCGTTCACGACTCCCACCAAGTGCCCTCGAAGACCTCCACTGCCGGCCCTGTCATGAAGACGTGGCCGGAGGCCGCCCACTCGAGTTCCAATGCCCCGCCCGGCACCTCCGCCACGATCTGCCGTCCCGTCCGCCCGGTGAGCACACCTGACACGCACACGGCCGAGGCACCGGTGCCGCAGGCCATCGTGATCCCACTGCCGCGTTCCCATGTCCGCATCCGCACCCGCTCGGGCGACCGCACCTCGACGAAGTGCACGTTGACCCGCCTGGGAAACAGCGGGTGTGTCTCGACCCGTGGACCGACGACCTCCAGCGGCACCTTGCCAACGTCCCGGCAGTAGAAGGTCACGTGTGGGTTGCCCATCGACACGCACGTCATCCGGGGATCGAGCCCCGCCGTCTCCCACCAAGCCTCCGGAGGACCGAGTGCGTCGCATACGGCATCGATGATGCCGCCACCGGTTGCTGCGACTGCAGTCTCGGCGATCGCCACCGGAATCTCGGCCGCCGCGAGCATTGGCTCGCCCATGTCGACGCGTACCCGTGAACTGCGGGCGGAGACCCGCGTTACCTCGAGCGTCAGCACGCCCCTGCCGGTCTCGATCGTCACCGGACCGGCCGGCGCCCGCCCGCGGGCCACCACCAGATGAGCCACGCACCGCACCCCGTTGCCACACATTTCCGACTCGCTGCCGTCGGCATTGAACATCCGCATCCGTGCCGCCGCCACGGACGAGGGCATCACAAGCACGAGTCCGTCCCCGCCGACACCGAAATGCCGGTCCGCGATCAACGGTGCCAGGGCTGCCGGATCCGCCGGCGTCGGCTCGGCAAAGCAATCGACGTAGACATAGTCGTTGCCTGCACCCTGAAGCTTCACGAAATGAATGGTTCGCGCCGTCATCCGCTCTCCTCCGGTCACACCTGTGTTGGAATCACTGCCGCTGATCACTCCGACTGTGGGCATGCATATCGGCATGCCCGCAGTATGACGGCACGCACGCCTGCGCACGCAATCCTCCGCACAATCTCGGCATTCACCGCTGACTCTCCCGTCGTAGCCCCGCGTTCCGCAGGCCATCCTGACCACGCCGCTGCGACTGCAACTTCTGAATCGCCGCGGCGAGCGTGGGAAACGCCTCGCTCGTCATCTCTGGATGGGGGAGCGTGCCATCCACGTGGATCAGCATGAACTGCCCGCTGGCACCGCCGAGCACCCGTTTCATGGCAGGCAGTTGCGTCGCCGAGTCGCCCATGATCGAACGGAACGTCATGTGCACATTGGAGTCGAAGTCGATCTCGCCGTTGCCGACGAGGCTGATGGCGTCGCCGGAGAGTTCGATGTTATCGAGATAGGCCCGCGGTCCCTCGATCCGAAAGTCGACGATGCTCGACCCGAACGCATTCAGATCGGGAGCCTTGATCCGGAACATCTTGAGCATCGCCACCACCAGCGGCAGTTCGTAGATGTCGGCGTCGCGCAATCGCACCTGCCCACGACCGGCGAGCGAATGCGAGCCGGCCCGGGAGCCGCTCACCTCCACCGTACTGAAGACGCGGCCGCGGTAGGGGTGGGCGGCGGAGATGGTGTCGCCAGCGAGTCGTTCGAGATCGGCATCGCCGAGCGACGCCGTCACGGCAAACCCGCCGGGGTCACCCGCGGAGGCACTGCCATCGAGGAGCAGTGTGCCTCCCGCCACGCGGGCTGATACGCGTCGCGGAGTTCCTTGCTCACCGGCCCGGGCTGCGGTCGCGCCAAACCGCACGCCGCTCGGGTCCATGGCGATCGGTCCCTGCACCGCCGTCAACTGAATGCCCCGCCACATGGCGCTGTCGATCGCCATGTCGCCGAAGGTCTGCCAGGCGTTGCCATCCGACTGGCCCCGCAGACGGATGCCGCCGTGAACGTGCTCGAGCGGGGTTCCGATGTCGAGCGATCCCTGCTCCACGTCGAGTTGCATGTCCCAGGATGCAGCGGGCGAACCGGCCGTGGAATGGATATCGAGCGACCCGGCCATGGAGAGCAGACCGCGGAGCGTGACCGCCGAGATGGCCTGCTGCAGTCCCACGGGCAGCGCCTGCAGCACGTCATGATCGGCGCGGAAGCGATCCGCGGAAAGCTGCTCGAACGAGACGTGCCAGCCTCCGCCAGGAACGAACCGACAGATGCCCCCGGCGGTGACGGTCGTCCGATCATGGGTGCCGCGCACCCGCTCGAACGTGAGCATGCCGTCCTTCCAGTGCAACTGCCCCCGAAGCCGCTCCAGACGGTAGGGAAACCAAGCAGGCTCGATCGACACCGTATCGCCCTGAGGGGTGGCCTCGATCTCCACCTCGGTCCGCCGCGCCTTCACGTGGTGCCGCACGATCGCGGAGAACTCGGCGTTGCCTCGGGGATCGACATCGTCCCAGACCTGCCTGACGCCGGCGGGCAGGGCATCGCGGAGTTCGCGTTCGAGCACGACGCCGGTACCGGTCAGGTTGAGAGTGAGTTCGCCGTCGTTGTCGCCGCGCGGCAGGAGCATCCCGGAGCACCGCACGACCCCTGTGTCGTTCGATCCCGTAATGTCACGAATAGTCCAGTGTCCGCGATCCATGCGAATACTGCCCGATACATTCGAGAGCGGATAGGGAAAGCCCGCGTAGGCCATGCTGCACTGCGTCAGGCGGATGCCCAACGAATTGGCATGGCCGCCCGGCAGTTGCGGCGACCGGTCATGCCGGAAGACAAAGTCAAAAGTGCCGGAGGCCCGCAGCGTGCGGACAATGTCGGCGCTGCGGGGAGGCATGGCCGCCAGGAGCGTGTCGTCGATCCGCATTCCCTCACCCCGCACCTCCAACATCCCGACGGTGCCACCCGGCTCATTCGTCCCAGCCGCTGGAGGAACCGTGCGAAAGGTCCCCTGTACCTGCACTGGATGGCCACCGGCCTGTCCCGTGAGATGAATCGACAAGGTCCTGTCCTCGAGCACGACCGTGCCCACGGTGCGGTCGAGTCGGTAGGGGAAGCGGTAGTGCGTCAGCGACACGTTGCGGCAGCGGAGGGAGATGTTTGGCTCGACCGTGCCATTGCGGCGGGCCACCTGTGCCCGCAGGTCGACCTCGCCAGCCGGCAACAGCTTGCTCCACTGCGACGCCATCGACTCCGGCAGCAGCCCCTCCCAATGCCGGCCCACGACCAACCGTTCGGCCTCCAGAAGCACGTCGAAGTCCGCGGTGTTCGTCCAGCCTGCATACCGGCCGCTGCCACGCAGGAGGGTCGAGCCGGCGTGCGCCTCCAGTTTCTCGAATTGAAAACCCGTACGATCGACCCGGAATACCGCTGCCACGTCGCTCATCGCAAACGGCAGGGACGCGTGCTCGAAGCGTCCCGTCTCCAGCCTTCCCGACACCGAGAAGTCTGTGTCCTGGAGTGCCGAGAGTGCCCCCGCGGCCTGCCACTCCATGCTGATGCGTCCCC
>CANETO010000141.1 GCA_947440895.1 Planctomycetaceae bacterium
CGCGAAGCATGTAGGGCGTGAAATAGGGCGCTGAAAACTGCGCGGTGAAGACGAGACAGCAGAGATAGGTGACGAGCGGTCCAGACGGTGATGCCGCCATCCGCCGGAGCGTGCCTGCGAGATCGGACAGCCAGCGTGAGGCCGCGGCGGTGGGCGAACGAGCCCCGGCGGCCTGGCCGGCCATCTGGACGAAGACCGTGCCTGATTCCTGCGGTCTGACGAACTCCCGGCAGTTTACAAGCATCATCGTGGAGACCAGTCGACAGATCCCGGCAGCAATGAAGAGTCCGGCGAACGCCAGGAGCGTTACCCCCCTGCCCTCGCCCCACTGCAGGATGAGCCCTCCAAGAACGAAGCCGACAAAGACACTGAACTGGCCGAGCCGGCTACGGTTGGCGAAGTAGGCCGTCCGCATCCCCTCTGGAATCAGCGTGCCCATCCAGGTATTCCAGGCCGGCGCGCCGGCCATGCCGGCCGACCAGTAGATGCCGGCCGCCACGAGCAGTTCCGTCAGCGTTGCATGCCCGCGGATCGCCCACCAGGCAAACGGCACGAAGCTCACCGCCTGCACGGTGGTGCAGGCGATGCACCAGCCGCGGTTCGTGCCCAGCCGGGCGACGGCGAGCGGGGTGACCAGTTGGAAGATCGCCCCCACGAGCACCGGCACGCTGGCGGTCATACCTGCGGCGACGGGGCCCAGCCCCAGCGCCAGGGCAAAGGCCGGTATATAGGTCTCGCCACAGCCGACCATCAGGCTGAAGGCCGCCGCGTCGGCGGTCGTCACCCATAGGTCGCGGCGCAGGCCTGCCCGGGGCACGATCAGGGCGGAAAAGGACCAGCGGGGCGGCGAGGCGGGCAAGGCGTCTGGCTCAGGAGGCGGGAGAAGCGGCGGCAGGCTCTATCCATCAGGCTGTCTATCCGGCTATCTGTCTGTCTGTTTCGATAGACAACCTGTTTATACTGCCGGCGGGCCGCGACGTGTTTCGGCCCCTGTGGCTCACGGCGGTCTGCACGCCACAGCGGTCATGACCGGCGTCATGCACCCCCAGATCCGCATTCTCGAGGGCAGAACCATGAAGGCATTGGTGACAGGCGCAACAGGTTTCGTGGGTCCCCGGCTGCTGCGGATGCTCGATGGGCCCGTCGTCCTCTCCAGGAACGCCGACCGCGCCCGGACGGCCCTGGGCAATCTGGCCGGCCCGATCTACCGGTGGGATCCGATGCAGGGGCCGCCTCCGCCGCAGGTCTTCGAGGGTGTGGATGTCGTGCTGCACCTCGCCGGAGAATCGGTGGCCGAGGGGCGTTGGACCACGGCCCAAAAGGCAAGAATCCGCGATAGCCGCGTCATCGGCACGCGACATCTCGTGCAGGGCATCGCCCAGGCGGCTGTCAAGCCGAAGACGCTCGTGTCGGCGTCGGCGGTCGGCTACTACGGCGACCGGGGCGAGGAAGAACTCACCGAAGCGGCCTCCCCGGCTCACGATTTTCTAGCGGACGTCTGCGTGGAGTGGGAGCGGGAGGCGCTGGCGGCCGAGAAGCACGGCGTGCGTGTGGTCACCGCGCGGACGGGCATCGTGCTCGGCGCCGGCGGCGGGGCGCTCGCCAAGATGCTCACGCCCTTCAAGCTCGGCGGCGGCGGCCCGCTCGGCAATGGCCGTCAGTGGATGCCGTGGATTCACGTGGCCGACCTGGCGAGGCTCTACGTGCATGCGATGGAGACGGAATCGATCCGGGGCCCGATGAATACCGTCGCGCCGCATCCGGTCCGCAACAGCGAGTTCACGAAGGCGCTGGCCGGACAGCTCCACCGTCCGGCCTTCCTGCCGGCACCCTATTTCGGCCTCCGGCTGCTGTTTGGCGAATTTGCGAAGGTGCTGTTCGCATCGCAGCGGGTGATCCCGCGGGTGGCGCTCGACACGGGATTTGTGTTTCAGTATCCGGAGATTGCCGCGGCGCTCAAGGAAATCTTGGCGAGCTGACGTCTGCGCTCCATGAAAACCGTTTTTGTGACCGGGGCGACCGGGTTCATCGGCCGACACGTGGTCGCAGCACTTCTGGACCGCGGTTGCGAGGTGCGGTGCCTTGTCCGCTCGCAGCAGCGTGCCAGCCACTTGCACGGCAGGGGTGTACGGATTGTTGGCGGGATGCTGGAGGATGTGAGCCACTGGCAGGCCCATCTCGCGGGCTGCGACACCGTCTTCCATATCGGAGGGCTGGTCGCTGCCCGCCGCCGGCAGGAACTGATGGCCACCAATGCCGCGGCGGTTGGCAGTCTCGCCGACGCGTGTGCCGCCCTGCCGTCGCCGCCGGTGCTCGTGCATCTGTCGTCGCTCGCAGCGTCGGGGCCGACACTCGACGCATGCCGTCTGCGGTCGGAAGCCGATCCGCCTTCGCCCGTGTCGCACTACGGCCATAGCAAGCGGGCTGGCGAACGAGAACTCGTGCGGCGTGCCGGGCGGCTACCGGCCACGATCATGCGACCCGGCATCGTGTTTGGGCCGTACGACAAAAACCTGGTGCCCATCTATCAGATGATCCACTGGATGCGTCTGCACCTGCTGATGGGTTTCCACAATCCGAGGCTCTCCCTCCTGCACGTCTCCGATCTGGTGGACCTTGCGTTGGCGGCGGCAGATCGTGGCCAGCGGATGGCGGCGGACGATCCGCTCTCGGCACGGGGGATCTACAACGCCTGCGATGACCGCGAACACCCCACGTATGCCGACCTCGGCCGGCGAGTCGCGGAGTCCCTGCGGAGGAGCGTCATCGTGCTGCCGCTCCCGCTCACGCTGGCGATTCCCACAAGTTATGCCGTGGAACAGTTCTGGAATCTCTGCGGACAAGCCAGCATCGTCTCTCCCGACAAACTCCGGGAGGCGACGGCGACAAGCTGGGCCGCGTCGGCCGACAGGGCACGGGAGCAGCTCGGATTCGCCCCGGCGACAGCGCTCGACACGCGGCTTCAGGAAACGGCAGACTGGCTCCGCGAGCACAAGCGACTCTGAACACGCCCCCGGCCGGACGGCCCTCACGCATTCTGCAGGCCGACATCATGAGACTGACCACACTGCTCACCAAAGCCCGCCCACGCATCATGCAGTATGTGCTGGCAGCGGCACTCGTGGGACTGTGCGCCTTCGTTCGCCTGCTTCTCGACGATTATTTTGAAAACAAGTTTTTCCTGACCTCTCCTTTCTACCCCGCTGTTATTTTCATCGCCTACTTGTGCGGACTAGGCCCCGCCCTCTTCGCAACAGCGCTCAGCTGCGTCGCCATTCGAATTCTTTTCATGCAGCCCACTGGGCAATTCTTTGGTCTTGAGGATCCATGGGATTCGATGAAGCTGGCGTTTTTCTCCGTCTATGCCGTGCTCATCGCCTACCTCTTCAGCCAACTGCAGGCTTCGAAAAACCGTATTTCCGTCATGGCTTCTGAAGCCATTCAGTCGCGGGACCAACTCTGCCGGGAACAGGAATTCCTCCGCCGCTTGATTGACCATCAGGAAGCGGAGAAGCAGACCCTTTGCAATGACTTTCACGACGGACTCATTCAGCATGTGGTTGGATCCAAGATGCTGTTGGAGGCACGACTCAAAGATCTGCCCACAGGTGATCCGCTTCGCGAGATCATTCATCACCTCGGCAAAGGCATCACTGACGGACGACGTGTCATACGCGGAATCCGCCCTTCTGTTCTTGATGAGCCGGGACTGGGCGGCGTGCTGCACGAATTAGTTGAACACTACTCAGCCGTTGGACTCGATGTCACCGTCGACTGCCGTCATGACGGCGATGATCACGACGTACCGGACGCGATCCGAACGGCAGTCTTTCGCATCTGCCAGGAAGCCTTGACGAATTGCTGGAAACACAGCGGTGGCACCAAAGCCACGGTCCATCTCGAGAAACAAGGCGATTGCCTCCTCGTAGAAATTGACGATGACGGATGCGGGATTAATGCCACTCAGCGGGTCGATACCAAAGGCTTCGGACTCAAAGGGATGGATGCCCGCGCACGGCTGTTGGGAGGCTCGCTCGATGTCATCAGCAAGGGAAAAGGAACGCGCGTGCGTGCTCGCCTGCCTCTGTCCATCAAGCCCCTGGCCTGATGCAGGCCACGTGGGCAGGCGCCTCGCTGACAGTGAACGGGGCCGGAATCGAACCGGTGACACACGAATTTTCAGAGCGAAAACCTGAGTGAAATACCGTTTCGACGTTTGACTAGGAGGTGGCTCCTGCCGCACGGTAGAATCCAGTTCTCCAAGTCCGAAGGAGTTTTCAAATGGCGACTGCTGACACATACCCACATATCGTCCTCGCGAATGACGGCAAGGCCGTCATCGAGGGCACTCGGTACGCCGTCGAGCACATCGCCGCGGAACAGTATTTTTACGGCTGGTCTGCGGAGGAGATTCTGCGGCAGCATCCAGACCTGCGGCCAGCCGAAGTCTATGCGGCACTTGCCTTTTTTCACGACCACCACGACAGCATCATTGCGGCCATCGAGGCGGGGAAAGTTCGCGCTGAGCAGGCCCGTGGGCATGAGCCCGTTTCCCGTGATGAGCTTCTCCGGCGTCGTGCCGCGGTCCATGGCCGCAATGGGTGACACCACCCTATGCCACTGCCCGTTTACATGGACGTGCATGTGCCGGCGGGCGTCTCAGAGGGCCTCCGTCGAAAGCAGATCGATGTCCGTACCGCGCAAGAGGACTCCGCGGGGCGGATGTCGGACGACGAGTTGCTCACACGGGCGACAGCGATTGGGCGGGTGTTGCTCACGCAGGATGCTGACTTCCTTGAGATCGCGGCACAGTGGCAGCGGCAAGGCATCGCGTTCGATGGGATTCTGTTCGCGCCTCAGGGCACGCCGATCGGACGGCTGATCGATGACGTTGAACTCTGTCTCGCGGGCCTGACAGCGAACGAGTTCGTCAACCGCCTGGTTCACCTCCCGTTGCGATAGCCACTGGATCCCCTCGTCCAGGGTCTATCGAACGGTCACCGTACGGGAGTTCCCACGAAACGGCCGGCCCACGATCTGCTGCGGGCATTGGACAGTGGACGGGGCCGGAATCGAACCGGCGACACACAGATTTTCAGTGCGAAGCCCCGCGTGAAACACCATTCCGATGTTTGGCGGATGCTTGTTTTCTGGGGAAACGAATACGGTGGGATTGTCCACGCATGAGGAAGAAAACACCCCGCGCCCAGCGCGGCGTCTAGCGCGCTGACAACTCACACTTCGAAGCCACTGTCCGCCTAAGCCGCATCCCGATTCGATAGCTTCGGTTCGCTTGCCGCCATGCAGACTTTAAGGATCCGCGACACGGTATCGACGGCGTTTTCGTCACCGCTCTCGAACTCATCGATGGCCGCTTTGATTTCAGACAAAGCAAGCACCGCCCGAAGGTTTTCACTCATCGTAACCCCACCTTTCGGAGACTAAGTATTCCGCCCGAGTGACTTTATAGCCCTAAGGGGGGGTGCGTAGCAAGGTCGATTTCCTAACCGCCTTTTTTCGGCCGTCTGCTAATCTCTCCGCTTATTACGTGGGGAGAGAATGGTAGCTGTCGCCAGCATCCGGGCCGGCCCTACCCGCCATGATTTAGCTCCTCCGAATGCAGATGAGGACTGATCGACAGAGCGACCCCATGAGACTGAGCTCACTTCTCGCCGAAGCCCGACCACACATCACTCGTTATGGGCTGGCCGCAGCGTTCGTCATCGTCTGTGCTGGGGTCCGCCTGTATCTCGACGACGTTTTTCAAAAGTCGTTTTTTTAACCGTTTTTTTCTATCCCGCTGTTGTATTGGCCGCCTACTACTTCGGACTTCGACCTGCCCTCTTGGCGGCGGCGCTCAGTGCCGCTGCAATTCGATACTTCTTTATGGGGCCTAGAGGGCAGTTCTTTGATTTTGACAACCCCTGGAATCAGGAGCGACTTACGCTTTTTGTATTCGGGAGCTCGACGCTCGCCTGCCTCTTTCCGTCGAGCACACGGCCGGTGCCACTCGGTGATC
>CANETO010000142.1 GCA_947440895.1 Planctomycetaceae bacterium
CGCTGTGCGAGCGGTCCAGGGCCGAGGTCGACGGCGTGCATCGCGAGCACGCCGGAGACATGCCCGCCCTCGGTGGCGCCGACGGGCAGCGTGGCGGCGTTGATGCGGAGCGAAAACCGTCCGCTGGTCCGCGTGGCGTTGGCCATCACGGGAGCGATATAGGCCAAAACGCCCTGCGCCACAGCCGGCTCGAGTTTCGCATCGGCCAGAAGCTGCACGGGCTCGACCGTCCATTCGCTTCGCGTTCCGTCAGCCGAGGGGGCGAGACTTGCCTGAACGTTGATCGGGTCGCTTACCCACGGTTCGTCCGCCCATGGGCCGATCATCCGCACGATCGCCCCGACCACGTCCAACTGCATCCTGACCGCTCCAGGCTTGCCGTTATGGGGGCGGGCCGCCGCGCCCGGGCCGGCGAGTGCCGGAGAGAACAGCCCCTTGAGGTTGGAATTGCGGTCGGCATCGAATTCCACAGTGGCGTCGATCCCCTCCACCCGCACGCGGCCGAGATCGCCGAGCGAAAGCAGGATGCCGGCGAGACCATGGCTCAGTTCCACACGTTTGATGGAGGCTGGCTCGCGGCTGCCGTCGTGCGGCACGATGTGGATGTCTTCGAAGACCATCGGCCCCATCCAGCCGAGCTTCACGCTTCCGAAGCGAACAGCCGCCTGGAGCGCGGGCACGGCGTCGGCCACGAGCTTCGACATCCGTGCCGGACTCGACATGAGCCAGGGCAGGCTGCCGATTCCCAGCACGGCGATGACGGCGACCGTGGCCAGCGTGGCCCGCACCTGCGACGACAGAATTGCCATGTGGGAAGCCTTCTTCGGCGGCGCTGTTTGGGGGGATGGTTCGGGGGATGGCAGGCCAGCGTCCGGAGTGTTCATGTCGTAAATCTCCCTCAACGGGATTGGCTTGCGATTGGAAGATGGAGGGGGAGGATCGTTCGATCGGCCGATTGTATCCAAGCCCACGCCGCAAGGCATGGGACCGGCAGGGTTGCCCGGGACAAGCCGGCGGGAAGGCCACCCAGTCGCACCCGCAGAGCGGCAGCACTCCAACACGATCCTACGAGGTCGATTCCGGCGGCCGACGGCTCCGCGTGCCAGGCGGACGGCCTGCGGCGTGAACTCAACGTCGGAGACGCTGTCCAGCCAACGACTGAACTCGCCTGAGTACCGCAAGGAGCATGCTGCGAAGCTTGAACATCCACCACCCCGCGAGGAGGTGCTGGCGGACATTTGCTGCGGCAGCACTGCGGGCAAGTTTCAGATCTCCCCCGCTGTCTCGCCAGACTCGGTAATCGAGGAAAATGCTTGCCCGTCGCCGTCGCTTGAGCGGCACGTTCTTCACCAATCCGGTGCAATCGCGAAAGTGCTCAAGCGGGGGAGCAATGGTCGCGGAACCGTCGTCGATGAGGTCATTTCTCACGAAGAACGCGTCGAGCCATGGCTCCACCGCCACGAGCGAGTACCCGTTCTCCACCGCGACGAGTGCAATCGCCTCAAGCGAGGCGCCGTAGCCGCGGTCTCTTTCCCATCGTTCGGCGGGGTCATCAGGGAAGGTGATTGCCGCACCAAGGGGGAAGTGGGAGTTGTATTCCACCGAGTAGACCGCAGCCCGGTAGCGAGGCAGGAGCGACCGGAAGATCCACAGGTCGGTCGTGTCGAGGTCAATCGACACGTAGTCGGGCTCGGACGGCACGCAGTGCCGTGTGAAAACCTCTTTTATGTTCGCTGAGGTGAGGAACTCTCGGTGGAGGTTGATCGAGGTGTTCTCGTGCCTCCCGTCAAGGAGAAGCGCCCTCCATCCTTCTTTGAGCACGAGGCGAGCAACGTTGGCCCCCGAGCCCCCATCAAGCGAATCAGCGTTGAACCCAAACTCAACACAGAAAGGGGGCACGTTCGCCGTGGGGACATGGCGGAAAATCTCGGCGAGGATGCCGTCCTGCCCGCCTTGGGAATACTCCCCCTTGGGGAACCTCCGTGACGCCAGTTCCTGCACCCAAGCCTTCATCGAATTCTCCGGCGAGCCCTAGTGCGCGGAATGTTCTCACGACTTCGAGCAACCACGAGCAACGAATCATAGTTGCCGTTTTCGGGATCTGCCCGCAGACGCGAGCCTGGGCCCGATATCGCCCCATGGGCTGAGGAAACTGCACGGATTGCACAGCGGCCCCGAAAGCCGATACATTGTGTGGATCGGTGTTTCCCACGGGAAATGCGACTGGTTTTGTTCCATCGCGGGCGTAGCTCAGTTGGTAGAGCGCTAGCTTCCCAAGCTGGATGTCGAGGGTTCGAGTCCCTTCGCCCGCTCTTTGGTTTGTGCCGGAATCACCTGTGAATCACGGGAGATCTTGGCCTTCTTCGCGCGGGCGGATTTTTCGCCCGATGGACTGCGGTGCCCTGCAGAGCCCTCTAAAGCCCCCCGCTTCCCTGAGGTTGGTACAACAATTGGTACAACGGCGTTGGGGACCTCCGTCGAACCCGCGGACGCCAGCATCGGGGTGGGCGTCGGCGGCGCGGGCAGCAAGTTGACGGCTTTCGTCACATCGAGGTGCTTCTCGTCGGCGTAGGTCTTCAGGACCAGATCGAGCGATGAGACCCGCATCGCCGCCATGGCCGTCCGCGGATCGACGCCAGCGACCGCCAGATGGGTGTTGAACGTGGTGCGCATCGCGTGCACATCGAGCTGGCGGCCCCGCTCATCGACCTTGGGAATCCCGGCTGCCGCAAGGTCCCGGTCGAGAATCCTGATCAGACCCGACGGGATCTGAACCAGCCGGTCATCGGCGGCCAACACCTTGCCTTGCGCCGCGAGGCGCCGCCGCCGGTCTGCCAACCAATCCCGCACATGAATCGCGACGTCTGGCCGAAGGGGGATTGTGGCTCGTTTGCCGTTCTTTGCATGGATGCCGCGGAGGGTCACCGCCGGCGCGTCGTCGCAAAGGTCAACGTCTTCGATGGTCAACGACGCGAGTTCACCTTTACGCATGCCGGTCGTCAGGAGCAGTTCGTACGTAAGGGCCCGCTCCCAGCCTTGTAGTTCCAGACGCTCCG
The DNA here is from genome assembly GCA_947440895.1 of Planctomycetaceae bacterium. GTDB lineage: Bacteria > Planctomycetota > Planctomycetia > Pirellulales > UBA1268 > CAMCQY01. The sequence continues at coordinate 3,057 of CANETO010000142.1, forward strand.
CCATCTCCGGTTGGACCGCAAAACGCCCCCGTAACGCCGCCGCGGTGATCGTGTCGGCAGTCAGCAGGGATTTCCGCCACGTGGCTCGTGATTTTGAAGTCCGCGAGCGACCGGGAGCTCGCACCGTGGACCGACCATATTCCGCCAGCGGGCGCAGCCGAGCGATCTCAAGCAGGCGCCGTAACTCGTTGGTTGCCATGGCTCGACGCCGCCGCCGAACGTCGTCGCTTTCGTCGAGCTTCTTCAGCCGATCAAACGGGTTCTCGATCAGCCGCCCCGAATCGACAAGCCAATTTCCGAAAGCCGTCAAGGCGATGAGCTTGGCGTTGATCGTTCGCGGGCCGGGGGCTTTTCGAATGCGGACGGTGCCGTCTTTTTTCATGGTCGCCTCGTCCGGCCGACGGAGGCTATCGCTCGCCCAATCAAGAACTTTTTGGCGGTCGAGATCGTGGAGGGTTTTGAATCCACATGAACCGGCAATCTCACCTAGTCCGCGGCGCACGTTGTCGACGTGTGTCTTCGAAACACGGGGATGGGCGCCCTTCCCGCGGCTGTTCGCGAGCGCCTTGAGATAATCGCCGATGTGTTCCTCAATCGTTGTCGAGAGGTGTTCGGCAGCCTCGGCTTCGCGGGGCGAGAGCACCCCCGCCCGCACCTTCTCAGACCGTGATTCGAGATCGGCGAGTACCTGCTTGGCGGCCTCCCGTGTCCGACATCCTGTCGCGACCTTGCGAATCACACCCGAGCCATCCCGAAACTTGGCCGTGAATGTCGCCGCGTCCACGATGATGCCGGGACGCTTCGCCTTCACGCCGGTGGTGGGCGCTCGCCGTACCTTGCCCGAGGCGTCACGCCATTCAGCCCATTGTTTGCCCTCTCGAGTGACCAGAGTGGCTCCGGCTGGCATCGGTCGCGTGATCTTGGCTTTGAAAATAGATCCCATGCGGGTCCCTCCTGAAAACGATGCTTATTCTACCGACCGGGAAACTTGCGGTTGCTCATGCGCGGTGCCCGAACCATAGGACAACCCGCGGCGATCCACTCATCGACCACTTTCCGGTTCCAACGCAACAGGCTTCCAAGGCGGATGGGCGGTGGACACCGACCAGCATCGGCCATACGGCGGATGTGTTTCGTTGAGCAGCGGAGAAGTGTGGCAAACGCCTTCGCGTCTATGAGAGGCGATTCCGACGGACCGACGGTGCCGACCGGGTTCTCATCCCTCTCTTTATCCGGTCGCGAATATTCGTCGGGTATGTCACTGAGCCGGCTCATGCTGGCATCTCGGGAATCTTGCTGCCGGGGAAATGCTTGACACTTCAGGGTGACGTTGGTGGCCGGGGACGTTGGTGAACGATTCATCATGCGACCGACTCCTCGATGAAGCGGATCAGATCCTGTAGCCGGAACCGCCGCACCGGCCTACGGAACCCTTTCGCAACGAATTCCACACACCTTAACCGATCCCGTTTGACCAACTCCCAGACGGTTGCTTCGCTGACGCAAAGCATGTCGGCGGCTTCCGCGGCCGTCAGAAGGCGTGGCTGCTGTGGTGAAGGTTCAACCGGTTCCGGTGCTCCGTCGTCATATGGGTCCGGGACCGCATCGTCCGTGTTGTGACCGCGCATGGCTTACTCCTTATCGTCGAGCAGTGACCTCGTTGCGGTAGTGCGGACACCGGCAGCGTCGCACCATCGCAAGCACGGGCACACCAGAGCAGATGCCGCTGACCGGAGGCGTTTTTCAGGGCGTTTTTCGCGACAAGGGTGCGTTGGACGACCGCACCGATTCGATATACCCTTCTCGCGTGGCAGGCGGGCTGCGTGGAGGAAAGGCGATGATGAAACCGAGTCCAAACGTGCGGGGGGTGACAGGCTCTTCCCGAATTCGCTCCAAGAAAACCGCAAAGACGCCCCCCCGCGAAGGGCCAGTGTCGGCGGCATCGGCAGGAATTCGGGATGACGCAGACGATGTGTTCGATCACTTGTCAGTGGCGCTGAGCAGTCTCGGCAGACTCAGCGGAGAGGTGCAAAAGCAGTACCAGAAGTGGTCCTCAGATCCCCCGCTCGATAGCAACCGACAGAATCGCTTCACGAACAAGATTGACGCGTGGGTGACAAACGGCGGGTGGATCATCGATGAACTTCGAGCCGCCAATGATGCTGGCCGGAAGCTTCCAGAACTCACGAAATGCACGCCGAAAGAGAAGTTCGCGAAGAGAATGCTGGCGGGCCTGCGGGCGATGCGGACTACTCAGCTGTTGCAGACCCTGGTCATGAAGTTGGAGTCCTTGGCGAACCGGGCACGTCAGCCCATTCCTCCGGAAGAGGCGAAAAAGCTATGGGACGATTTCGGGGAGTTCGTCCTTCTGCTGTCACGAGCCGGCGAGGAACTCCGTGAGATAAAACGACTCATCGCGGCGGCGCGGACGCGATTTGCCACGGGAAAAGCGGCCACCGCCTCTGGCGGAACAACCGGCGTTTCTTCGCGAATCACCAGCAAGCCTATGGACAGGCCTGCCTTAAGGCATGGTGAAGAAGCCAGCAGCGGCCTCGACAAACTCGAAAAGGAAATCGACAACCTGTGCCGCACCTTGGGCAATTTGGTCGCAGATCACGAAAAGCTCTCACCTGAAGCAGCAGAGGCTCGTAAAACGCTCACGTCGCAGCACGAGGACGTTCTGCTTACTTGGAGCAACTTCGAGCGTCAGATGGATGGGCTGCAGGATCGCCTACAACACGACGAAGATTGCCGCGAACTACTGACGGGCCACCCAAACGCGGAATTGCTAAAAATCGGGAACGCGGTCCAAGACGTCATTACATCCCTACGGCACCGGGTGCAGGCATGCCGCGTGTGGTTGAAGGCGATCTGTTGCCGTGAGTCAACCGTCTTTCGCCTTCCA
>CANETO010000143.1 GCA_947440895.1 Planctomycetaceae bacterium
CCTCCGCTTCGGCATCCTGCCTGCGCTGATCAGCAACGCCGGCTCTCGGGACATGGGCAGCCCCTCACGGATGCATCGGATTCCATAAAAGCCCCCGGCGGAAGCTGGGGGACTCCGGAGATGACCACCGCCCAACGTGCCATGCTGATCCGGGAACGCCCAACAAGCAACGTCCCCGGACTTCCGTCCGGGGCTTTGTGTCGGGGGTGAGGTGTTCGGGGGAACTCGCCGGGGCCGCCTCACCCTATTTCGGGAAATCGCGGAGCGTGTTGGCGCGGGCCTCGATCTCGTCGATCGGTCGCAGTCCCGGCTCCCTGCCGGCTGGCAGGATGTCGAAATGACGGGCGCCAGTGAGTGCGTCGACCAGTTCGTGGCAAAAGCCGGCGTGGGTCACCCAGAGGGCGGGATCGTGGCGGCGAAGATCGACGGGAACGGAATAGGTGCGGAGGGTTTTGCGGCGGTGCTTGACGTACTGCGGAAAGAACGAGAGCGCGAGTTCCCGGAGGCTGCGATAGATCGGATCACGGTACCTGAGAAACGGGCTGTTGCTCTTCGAGATCGCTCCCCAGTGGCGACCGCGACGAAACAGCGCCATCACGTGGTCGACGTCGCCCCGTGCGGCGCCGAGGTCGATCAGCAGCGGTGGATGGCCACTCATCCAGAGGGCGGTGGCCGCCACAAACGCCCCCTCGATGCAATGGGCCCGTCCTTGCCGGAGCACCTCCACGACCGACAGGGCGGTGGGGCCGGCAGTCTCCTGGTTCCAGCGGATCGTGCTGACGAAGTCCTGAATCCGTTCGGGGGTGCGCAGGGCCGCGAGGCGGGTCGCCATGTCTCTGGTGAGCCCGAGTTCGACGCCGAATTTTACTCGCGGATGCATGCATGCCTCGGCAGGGAGACTACCCATCCTGCCAGAGTGGCTCAACCGAACCGCGTTCCACTGCCGCTGACGGTTTGTCCGAGGCCGCCAAACGCTCGCATGGAGTCGTCCCGATCGCATAGAATCGGATCCAGATGAAGCGGTGTGTCGCACTGCTCATGGTTCCCTCCGCGGAGCACTCCAAATGAAGCGGCAATCTCGCCGGTTTCAGGTAACGGTTCTGATCGTTGTCATGGCGATTGCGTGGTGTCAGCCGCAGACCGCATCCGCATGGTTTGGCCGATGGCGGGGCGGCTTCTACGGCGCGGGCTTCCGCCCGTGGTGCGGTCCCGTATTCGGGCCACGTTTCTATGGCGGCCCGCGTTTCTATGGCGGCTGGGGCGGTTATGGCGGCTGGGGCGGCTTCTACTCCGGATCGGTCAGCAGTTATGTGATTGGCCCACGCTGGTGTGGCCCCGCGTTCGGTCCCCGTTTCTTTGGTGGCTGGGGCGGCTACGGCCTCCCGTGCACCTACTATCCCGTCTCGTATGGCTGCGGCGGCTTCGGCTACGCGCCGATCGTCGTCTCGCCCTACGGCGGCGCCATCGCCCCGGTCTATGGCCCGGCTGGAGTGCTGCCGTTCATGGGCGTCTCGACCTCGACCGCAACCGCCCGCGTGCAGTCGATCGCCGCGAGTGGTGCAAGCCAGTCGCCCGCGGCCCAACTGGCTGCGTTGGTGCCGGCACGGCAGGCTGGTGCCCCGCCGGCACCGCAACTCGCGCTCGGGAACAGAAACGGGAACGGAAACGGCGACGCTGCGTCAGCCATCGCAGTGCGGCCGAGCAACGGTGTCGCCCGCCTGCGGGCCGCCCGACTGGTGGCCGTCGGCGACCGGCATCTGCGGACGGCGGTTCACGATCCCGCCACATTGGCCGCTGCTCTCGACGCCTACCGGCGGGCGGCCACGATCGCGGCCGATCAGGCCGACACCTTCCTTCGCCAGGCGATCGTTCTGACGGCGCTCGGCCGGGCCGAAGACGCCGCCCGGGCCGTTGATCGAGCCGTGTCCGTCGATGCCCGCCTTGGCAGCGATGCACAGGCCTCGCTCGCGGCGCAGCAGCACCTGCCTCCTGATCCTGTGTTTGGCGACAGGCCCGACGCCGGGCCCACAACGCTCGCCTCCCGGAGCACGGGCCTGCTCGTTCGCATCTTCCGCGAACCCGCCGCCGTCGACGGGCCTGCGGCGGCAGCCGAGGCCAGGGCCAACTGGATCGCCGACCGGTGGTCGCGGCAGTGGCCAGGGCACGAGCAGATCGACGCGGTGGCCGCCAGGTAGACGTCTGAGGAAAATGCCGGTGCGAGCCCGCGGGCGAGGCGGTTTGGCAGGGGGTGAGCCGTGGCGGACTCCCCGGCCCAACAAACGTGGGTATGCTGACGGCATCATGACAGCCCCGTCCCTCACCCCTGGTTTGAAAACGTCGCCTCCCGGCTCATCGTCGCAGACGGTGTGCGAACGGATCGACCTGAACTCAGCCTCGGGCCGCACGCGGCTGGAGAAGTTACGGGCCACGCTCGCCTCGCAGGGTGAGCTTGTCAGCCCGGCGGGACGGCAGCGGACCATCGACGTCTTTGGCGAGCCCCTCACGCCCCGTCAGGTGGTGGAGCGGATTTGCGGCGATGTGAAATCGAAGGGACTCGAGGCGCTCCTCGACTACACAAGGCGGATCGACGGCGCCACGGTCACGCCCGAATCACTCTTCGTCGAGGCGTCCGCCCTGGCCTCCGCCCATGCGTCGGCTGAGCCCGGCTTCCTGGCCGCCATACGGCGGATCAGGGCGAGCGTCGAGCGGTTTCAGCAGGCCCTGCTATCCCGCGACGTCGAGGTGCCCATGCCTGGCGGCGGTGCCTTGCGTCAGCGGTATCTGCCGCTCGATCGCGTGGGCGTCTGCGTGCCCGGCGGCGCGGCCGCGTATCCGTCGACGCTCCTCATGACCGTCGTGCCGGCTCAGGTCGCCGGTGTGAAGGAGATCGTCGTCGTGGCCCCGCCCACGAAATTCGGCTCCGAAAACAGCCACGTCCTGGCGACCTGCCACGAACTGGGCGTCACGACCGTGATGCGTGCCGGAGGGGCCCAGGCAGTGGCGGCGTTGGCCTATGGCATGGACGGGTTCACGCGTGTCGACAAGATCGTCGGCCCTGGCAATCTCTTTGTGGCGCTCGCCAAGGAATACGTCTACGGCGATGTCTCGATCGACTCGATTGCCGGTCCGAGTGAGATCGTGATCGTTGCCGATGCAACGGGCCACCCCGAATACATCGCCGCCGATATGCTCGCGCAGGCCGAGCATTCCCCCGGTTCTGCGATCCTGCTCACCTCGGACGCCGGAGTGGCCGACCGCGTCTCAGAGGCCATCGACCGCCGGCTGGCGGTGCTCGAACGGTCTGCGCTCACCCGCGACAGTCTGGAGCGGTTTGGCGCGATCGTGGTGACACGCAGCGACGATGAATCGGCCCGCCTGGCAGACGAACTGGCGGCCGAACACCTTTCCATCGACACCGCTGATCCCGAGGCCATGCTGGCCCGCATCCGTCATGCCGGCGCCGTATTTCTCGGGCCTTACAGCCCCGTGGCGGCCGGCGACTATGCGGCGGGCCCCTCCCATGTGCTGCCCACAGGCGGGACGGCCCGATTTGCAGGCGGTCTCTCGGCCAACGAATTCCTCCGCAGCGGCAGCGTGATCCGGCTGGCCAAGGCAGATCTGGCGGCGCTGTCCGCCGACATCAAGACATTGGCCGACACGGAGGGCCTGACGGCCCATCGCCGCAGCGTGGAAGTGCGTCTCGACGGCTGAGAATCGATCGATTCTGCCGGTCATGCGGATTGCCCGGAGGAGTCCTCCGCGAGCCTCTGCCCGATCTGCGTAAGGTAGACTTTTTCTATGACAACCATCCCTTCCCCGGCCGTTCCGGCAGTGCCGCTCGTGCGTCCCGAAATCGCAGCACTCGCGGGCTATGTCCCCGGCGAGCAGCCGCAGGGAGGCAAGTGGATCAAGCTCAACACCAACGAGAATCCCTATCCACCGTCGCCTGCCGTGGCGAGGGCGATCGTCGCCACCACCGCCGGCCGCACCCTTGCCAAGTATCCTGACCCGCTCGCCACCGTCTTCAGGATGCGGGCGGCCGAGGTGCTCGGGGTCGAGCCGGACTGGATCCTCTGTGGTAACGGCAGCGACGATCTGCTCACGATCCTTGTTCGCGCATTCGTCGGGGCAGGGGAATCGCTGCGGATGCCCTATCCGAGCTACATCCTCTACCGCACGCTCGCCGGCATCCAGGGAGCTCACTGCGACGAGTTTCACTACGACCCCGAGTGGTCGCTTGACGACTCCTTCGCCGCTCCTCGGACGGCTGACGGCAAGGCCATCAAACTGGCGATCATCGCCAACCCCAACAGTCCCTCAGGTACGTTGCTTCCACCGTCGCGGGTAGCCCACCTCGCCGAACGGCTTCCCTGCGCGGTTGTCGTCGACGAAGCCTACGGTGATTTTGCTGATACGAACTGCCTCGGGCTGGTGCGTGACAACCCGCGGGTGATCGTCACCCGCAGTTTCAGCAAGTCGTATGCGTTGGCTGGTCTCCGCTTCGGCTTCGCGGTGGCCCAGCCACAGGTCATCGAGCAGCTGCAGAAAGTGAAAGATTCGTACAACTGCGACGCCCTCTCGATCGCCGCGGCCACCGCCGCCATCGACGATCAGGCCTGGCTGGCCGACAACCGGGCCCGGATCATCGCCACCCGCAAACGGCTCACCGACACCATGCGGGCTCTTGGCTTCCACGCCCAGGAGAGCCAGGCCAACTTCGTCTGGTGCACCCACCCCGAGCGGCCGCACAAGCCGATCTATGAGGCCCTCAAGGCGCAGGGCATCCTTATCCGCTTCATGCACTATGCCGGCTGGGGCGATGGCCTGCGGATCACCGTCGGCACCGACGAGGAAATCGATGCCTTTCTTGCCTGTCTGAAGTCGATCTGACTGGTTCCTTCGCGACTGTTTCCACTCCGCCCGCTGACCATCCTGACAAAGTCACACGCCATGCCCCGCACCGCCACTGTTTCCCGGAAGACCGCCGAAACCGACATCGTGCTGACGATCGACCTCGACGGCACCGGCAAGGCCGACATCCAGACCGGCCTCGGCTTCTTCGACCACATGCTCACGTTGCTGGCCGGGCACTCGCTCATCGATCTTTCGGTGCGGTGCCAGGGCGACCTGCACGTCGACGGACACCACACGGTCGAAGATGTGGGCAGGGCCCTCGGCACGGCGATCAGGGACTGCCTCGGCGACCGCCGCGGCATCCGCCGCTATGGCCACGCGATCATCCCGATGGACGAGTCGCTCGCCACGGTGGCTGTCGATCTCGGCGGTCGCACGGCGACGGTCTTCGCCGTCGATTTCCCCGTCTCCACGATCGGCACGTTCGACGCGCAGTTGGTCGAGGTCTTCTGGGAGAGCTTCGCGGCCACTGCCGGCGCCAACTTCCACGCCATCCTGCACCACGGCCGCAACGGCCACCACATCGCCGAAGCGGTCTTCAAGGCCGCTGCCCGGTCCATCCGCATGGCCGTCGAAACCGACCCACGCCAACGTGGCGTGCCCAGCACCAAGGGCACGCTCACGCAGGAATGATCGGGCTTTCTCGCCGGCACGCTGGCGACGGTTCAGGGCTGCCCGTGCCCCGTCGCCGGACAGTCTCCCCGTGGGGGCAAGTTTTCAACTTGCCCTGGCTCGCGCCACATCGGCCGACAGTGTCGCGGTTCGGGGCTGCCCATGCCCCGTCGCCGGACGTTCGCTACGGACATCCTGTCCTTCGCTCACTCGATGCTGACTGCGCTCCGGCATCCTGCCTGCGCTGGTCAGCAACGCCGGCTCTCGGGACACGGGCAGCCCCTCACGGAAAGAAGCCCCGGACGGAAGTCCGGGGACACCGGGCTGTTGGGCTTTCCCGGACCGGCGTGGCATGCGAGATGGTAGGCACACCCGGAGTCACCCGGCTTCCGCCTGGGGCTTTTTGAAACCCGGTGCACACCATCCACGA
>CANETO010000144.1 GCA_947440895.1 Planctomycetaceae bacterium
CCTCGCCCTTGGCGTACATGCGATCGAGCCCCTCGAGCATGATGACCGTGGCCTCGTAGACGAAGGCCGGGTCGTAGACCTTCACCGTGGGATACGCGATGGCGAAGAGCTGGCTGTTGCCGTCCTGATGCTGGAGCCCCTCACCGGCGAGCGTCGTCCGACCGGCGGTGCCCCCGAGGAGGAAGCCGCGGGCCCGACAGTCGCAGGCCGCCCAGATCTGGTCGCCGATCCGCTGGAAACCAAACATGGAGTAGTAGATGAAGATCGGGATCATCGGCACGCCATGGCTGGCGTAGGACGTGCCCGCAGCGATGAAGCTCGAGATGCTGCCCGCCTCGGTGATGCCCTCTTCCAGAATCTGTCCGTCCTTGGCCTCGCGGTAGTAGAGCAACTGGTCGGAGTCGACCGGCTCGTAGAGCTGCCCGCTGTGGGCATAAATCCCGCACTGCTTGAAGAGCGGATCCATGCCGAAGGTCCGCGACTCGTCGGGCACGATCGGCACGATGTACTTCCCGATCGTCTTGTCCTTGAGCAGCGACGCCATCAGCGTCACCACGCCCGTGGTCGTGGAGACCTCGCGGCCAGCGCTTTTCTCGATGAAACCGGCATATTCTTCGATCGACGGCGTCTTAAGGAGCGGCCCCTGCTTCGGCCGGCTTGGCACCGAACCGCCGAGCGCCGCACGGCGTTCCCTCAGATACTTCATCTCGGGCGAATCCTCCGGCGGCCGGTAGAACGGCGCCTTGGCTACTTCGTCGTCCGAGATCGGAATCCCGAAGCGGGTGCGGAAGGCCCGCAGCTCCTCTTCGTTGAGCTTCTTCTGCTGGTGCGTGACGTTGCGACCCTCGCCCACCTCGCCGAGGCCATAGCCCTTGATCGTCTTGGCGATCACCACCGTCGGCTTGCCGTGGCACTTCATCGCGGCATCGTAGGCCGCATAGACCTTCTCGGGGTCGTGGCCACCACGACGGAGCTTCTTGAGCTTCTCGTCGGAGAGGTGCGACACCATCTCAGCCAGATCCGGGTCGCCGCCGAAGAAGTGCTCGCGGATGTAGCCGCCGGGCATGACGACATACTTCTGATACTGGCCGTCGACGATCTCGTTCATCCGCTTGACGAGTTTGCCCTTCTCGTCCTTGGCGAGCAGCGGATCCCACTCGTCGCCCCAGATCACCTTGATGACGTTCCAGCCGGCACCACGGAAGACACCCTCCAACTCCTGGATGATCTTGCCGTTGCCCCGCACCGGGCCGTCGAGCCTCTGCAGGTTGCAGTTGATCACGAACACGAGGTTGTCGAGTTTCTCGCGGGCCGCCAGCGAAATCGCGCCGAGCGTCTCCGGCTCGTCGCACTCACCGTCACCGATGAACGACCAGACGTGCTGCTTGCTCGTGTCCTTGATGCCCCGGTCCTGCAGATACTTGTTGAACCTGGCCTGGTAGATCGCCATCAGCGGTCCCAGTCCCATCGAGACGGTGGGGAACTCCCAGAATTCCGGCATCAGCCAGGGGTGCGGATAGCTCGATAGCCCGCCACCGTCCGCCAATTCTCGGCGGAAATTCTCCAGCTTCTTCTCGCTCAGGCGGCCCTCGAGGAAGGCGCGAGAGTAGATGCCAGGAGATGCATGCCCCTGAAAATAAACCTGGTCACCCGTGTTGTCGGTGCCGCGGCCGCGGATGAAGTGGTTCATCGCCACTTCCACCAGCGTGGCCGACGAGGCGAATGTGGAGATGTGGCCGCCGATGCTTTTGTCTTCGCGATTGGCCCGCACGACCATCGCCATGGCATTCCAGCGGATGATGCTCTTGATCCGCCGTTCGAGTTCGCGGTTGCCCGGAAACGGCGGCTGCTTCTCTGGCGGTATCGTGTTGATGTAGGGCGTGGTCGTGGAGAACGGGATCGGCACACCGAGCCGGTAGGCCTCCTGCTCGATCGCGTGCAGCAGGTAGGCGGCCCGGTCGGAACCGCGGCTGTTGATGACATACCGCAGCGAATCCAGCCACTCGGTCGTTTCGGTGGGATCGGTGTCGATCGCTGCGACACCGTCGGCAGGCACAGGCTGGCCGCTGGTACTGTCGCTCATCTGCCCAATCGACATCGGGGCATGGCCCCCGAGGGGCAATTCACCGCCACCAGCGGAGAGTTCATTCGAGGTATCCGCCCCCTCAACAACGTCGCTGCCGGTCTGATCGATGTTGTGGCTGGCCATGGTGTACTCCGGAAAGGTGGGCGAACTTTTCCCATTATTCCGATGGTTCCGGGGGGCGTAAAGCCCATTACACAGACTCGCCTACTTGGCCGTATCCGCGCGGGGACGGTAGATCTCGGTGGCGAGGCCAAAATAGTTTTCGGCTGAGAATGCCACCGTCTCGCCGAGCGTTGGATGCGGGTGGATCGATTCCATGACATCGCGGGCCGAACAGCCCATCTCGATCGCCAGCACGCCCTCGGCAATCAGTTCACCCGCGCCCGATCCCACAATCCCAACGCCCAGCACCGTATCGGTCTCCGGATCGATGAGCATCTTCGTCATGCCGTCGGTCCGGCCCAACGCATGGGCCCGCCCGCTGGCAGCCCATGGATAGCGACTGATCTCGACAACGCGGCCCGACGCAGCCACCTCGCTCTCGGTGAGCCCGGCCCAGGCGATCTCTGGATCGGTGAAGACGACCGCGGGAATGGCCCGCGGCGCAAAGACCGCTGGTTCGCCGTGCAGCGACTCGACCGCCACCTTGCCCTGATGGCTGGCGCGATGCGCCAGCATCGGCTCACCGCAGACATCGCCAATCGCGAGAATGTGCGAATCAGCTGTCCGCTGCTGGTCGTCCACCTCCACGAAACCCTTGGCGTTGACCTTCACGCCCGTGCTCTCCAGACCGATACCGTCGGAATTCGGCCGGCGGCCCACGGCGACCAGCACCCGCGAAAATTCCCGAACACTCGGCCCTTCAGGCCCCTCGAAGTGCACACGAACCGCCGTGCCGGCATCTTCCAGTTTCACGACCTTCGTGCGGAGGTGGATCTTCTCAAACAGTTTTTCCAGCCGCTGCTGCAACGGCTTGACCAGGTCACGGTCAGCTCCGGGGAGCAGCGTGTCGGTGAGTTCGACAACCGACACCCGCGTCCCAAGCTCTGCGTAGACCGTTCCCATTTCCAGGCCGATATAGCCACCACCGACGACGAGCAGTGATTCCGGAATGTCGGGCAGCTCCAGGGCGCCGGTCGAATCCATCACCCGTGGGCTTCCGATGTCGAAAGCCGGGATTCGCGCCGGGCGGGAACCGCTGGCGAGGATGCAGTGGTCGAACGTCAGCGTCTGGCTGGCGCCTCCAGGGACAGTTGCCGCGATTTCAAGGGTGTTGGAACTCGTGAACCGGGCATCGCCCCGCACGATCGTCACATTGCGGCGGCGGGCCAATTGCCCGAGGCCGCCGGTAAGCGTGGCGATCACCTTTTCCTTACGAGCCCGCAAGGCATCGACGTTCACCGTGGGAGGCTGGAAGTGAACGCCCCACTCCTCCATTTCCCGCGACTCCGCCAACACGCGGCCCACATGAAGCAGCGCCTTCGACGGAATGCAGCCCCGAAGCAGGCAGGTGCCCCCCAGCCGTTCATCGCGTTCCACCAGCGTCACCGCCATGCCGAGGTCGGCCGCCATGAAGGCTGCGGCATAGCCGCCCGGACCGCCGCCCAGCACCACCAGTGGAACATGCATCGCTCGGGGTTCTCCTAGACAGCCTTAAAGAGGGCACACAGCAGGAACGGGATCGTGGGATCGCAGCTGGGATCGATCCTGGATTGCTCGATGTTGTAGTTTCGAGCCGCGAGTTGTTCAAGAAACACCACCTGAGGCGGAGCTTCCGCCCATGCCGAACACCCCAAGCCCATGGTGAGGTCTGCATTGGACGCATGGCACGCACGGCTGTGGCGACGGGTGTTCGCGGTCGATTTCCGCAGCCTGGCCGCGTTCCGCATGGCGATCGGCATCGTCGTGGTCAGCGACGCCCTGCTGCGGAGCCGCGACGCCTCGCTGATGCTCTCCCCGGATGGGCTCTTCCCTCTCGCATTGATGCGTGACTATCTGGCCGACCCCTGGGCCTGGTCCCTGGCCACGCTCGTGGACTCGCCCTGGTCGGGGCCGCTCGTGCTCTGCCTGGAGGCTGTCGCCGGACTCCTGCTGGCGGCGGGATGTTGCACCCGCTGGGCAACGATCCTGTCGTGGGTGGCTGTGGTGAGCGTCTTACGGCGGACTGGGCCAGCAACCAACGCCGGCGACGCCTGGCTGGTCTGCCTGCTGTTTTGGTCGATGTTCCTGCCGCTCGGATCGGCCTGGTCCTGGGATAGTCGTCGTGGCAGCCACAGAGGTCAGGTCTTCACTGCGGCGACGGTGGCCCTGGTGCTCCAGATCGCCGTTGTCTACCTGGCGGCCGGGGTCGCCAAGTGGAACGAATCCTGGCTGTCGGGCGATGCCGTCCGCTTCGCCGTGTCGGTTCATGACCATGGCACCCCTTTGGGAGAATGGCTGCTGGGGCATGGCTGGCTCGCCCGACCGATCTCGTGGTGGGTGCTCGCGGTCGAACTCGTGGGCCCCGTCCTCTTGATTGCCTGGCCCGCGCCGCGAGTCCGCGTGAGCCTCGTAATCCTGTTCATGCTCTTCCATCTCGCGACCTGTGTCACGATGACGGTGGGCCTCTTCGGCTACGTGGGCATGGCGGCCTGGCTGGCACTGCTGCCGACGGAAGCCTGGGACTGGCTCACGGCCCGCGGCACGGCTGGTGGTCCGGCCACGACCGAGGCGTGTGACCAGGAATCGTGGGCCGCCCGTTCGACCTGCATCGCGGCAGGGACACTCGCGCTGGTGAGCCTCCTGCACGACGTGACACCCTGGCAGCGACAGCCTCTGCCGTGGCCACTACCGTCGCTGATCAACATCCCCTGCATGCACCAGGAATGGGACATGTTCGGCGATGTGCGGCCCCAGGAACAGTGGGTCTATGCGCGGGCCGAACTGGCGGATGGCAGCGTTGTCGACCTGCTGCGTGAGGGACGACCACTCGAAGCGGAGCGGCCTGCTGGAGGCTTCACCTCCCTGCCACACCACCGCTGGCACAAACTCTTCTGGGGACTTCCCCAACCCCGACAGCGAATCTTCGCCCCGGCGATCGCCGCGGCCCTCGCCCGCCACTGGAATGCCCACCATCCGCCTTCCAGCAGCGTGCTTTTTTTGGAAATCCGGTATGCACGACTGGGCCGCACCGCGACCGACGACACGTTGCACGAACTCTTGCTGGCGACGTGGCCGCCCCGGGATGCCGCGGGCCGTGGAGGGCTCGAGCGTCTTCTCGACGGGCCGCCGCCGGCCGCCGGCAAGCAGTCGGAAGCTGCAACGCTCCCCAGATCGGCGGTAGACTGATAGAAGAGTCTGCGAGGCAGATGAGCGGGCGAGAGTGGCGAAACTGGCAGACGCGCTGGATTTAGGTTCCAGTGCCGCAAGGCGTGCGGGTTCAACTCCCGCCTCTCGCACTTCCTGGCAGACAGCCGTTACTGCTGAATCTGTTGTTTCTGCCGTTCGGCAGCGGTGAAGGATCGCCACGCGGTGCTGCTGCCCACCTCGTCGGCTGTTTTGGCTGGTTCAACTGGTTTTACTGGTTCAACTTTTTTGACTTGCTCAACTGGTTTGGCTGGTTCAGCTGGTTCAAAACGGGCTGCTGGCTCCACCGCGTCCGGAGCGGGCAGGTCGTCAGCGGGAGGATCAGGCTCAAACGATTCTTCACGTGGGCCGGGCACTTCTGCCTTCGGCGGACGGGCCGGCGTGACGGCATCGTCGTTGGAAACCTGAACCACTCCCGATCCGGGCCACCTTCGCCAGCGGGTGCCGTAAAATCCGAAAACATCCGGCCGGACGGGGCAGTGTGCCGGGCAGAGACC
>CANETO010000145.1 GCA_947440895.1 Planctomycetaceae bacterium
CGGGCATGACCCGCAGAGCGAACCCCTCATCCGCGCCCGCCATGCCATTGAGCAGGCCGGAGGGCCGTGGGCCGTCAACAGCTTCACCCGGTTTTATCTGGCGCTCCTGGGGCAGATCTCGTATGCCGAGTGCCCGGCCGTGCCCCCGGAGATGGTGCTTCTCCCCTACTGGTTTCCGGTCAACCTGCACCGGGTGTCGGCGTGGTCGCGGACGATGATCGTGCCCTTGTCGCTGATCTGGGATTTCAAGCCCGTCCGGATGATCTCGGCCGATCAGGGAATTGCCGAACTGTTTGCATCTCCGGTGGGCCGGATCAGGCCGGCGCCCGTCGGAGGCAACGGTGGCTGGGCCCGATTCTTCCGGGGCGTCGACCGGCTTGTGAAAGCATGTGACAGCGTGGGGTTGCGTCCCCTGCGCAGCCGCGCGGTCGCAGCCTGCCGGCGTTGGATGTTGGAGCGGTTTGACGGTAGCGACGGCCTCGGCGCCATCTTTCCGCCCATCGTCTGGAGCATCGTGGCCCTGCGGGCCATGGGCTGCGACGACGACTCGGCCGAGGTGCAGGAGTGCTGGCGGCAATTGGACCTGCTCGTGGAGCATGAGCCCGATGGCACCACCCGCCTCGAGCCCTGCCGTTCCCCGGTGTGGGACACCGCGATTTCACTGAGGGCCCTGTCCGATACCGTGGCGGCGGGACGAGGACTGTCGAGCGCCGACCGGAATGTCGTTGCAGGCGTCGTCCCTGCGGATGCCGATCCGCTGACGCACGCCGTCGACTGGCTGCTCAATCGGGAGATCCGCAGTGTTGGCGACTGGACGCACGCCGCCGCGCCGGTTGCCCCTTCAGGGTGGTGCTTTCAATACTCCAACCGCTTCTATCCCGACGTCGACGACACTGCGATGGTATTGATCGCGTTGGCGACGTGGCGGGATTCGGCCGCCTGTCGTGCGGTCGGTTCAGCCGCAGCCCGACGGCGTGCCGACGTGCAGTCTGCTATCGACCGTGCCGTCCCCTGGCTCGAATCGATGCAAAGCTCCGATGGTGGCTGGGGCGCGTTCGATCGGGACAACAATCTCGAACTGCTCTGTAAGGTGCCGTTTGCCGACCACAACGCGATGATCGACCCCAGTTCGCCAGATCTCGCCGGCCGCGTGCTGGAGGCCTTTGGAAAACTGGGACTGCGGACTGGCCACCCAGCCGTTGACCGGGCCATCGAGTATCTCCGGGCCACTCAGGAGGCCGACGGCAGTTGGTTCGGTCGTTGGGGTGTGAACTACGTCTACGGCACCTGGCAGGCGATCGAAGGACTTCGGGCGGTGGGACTGTCGACGACCGACGTCGCCGTCTCCGCCGGCGCCGACTGGTTGGCCCGGCATCAGCAGCCGTGTGGCGGTTGGGGCGAGACCCCCGACAGCTATGTCGATCCGTCGCTTGCGGGCTGTGGCACGCCGACCGCCTCGCAGACGGCATGGGCCGTCGCGGGCCTCCTGGCGGCAGGCCGGCACGAGAGCCGGGAAGCCCGTCGCGGCGTGCAATGGCTGGCGGCGCGGCAGTCTGCTGACGGCAGTTGGGATGAGCCCGAGTTCACGGGCACCGGTTTTCCAAAGGTGTTCTACCTTCGCTACCACTACTACCCGATCTATTTCCCACTGATGGCCTTGGCGCGGTTTTCGCAGGCTGCGACCGCGGTCCGAAGTGGCAGGGAGCGCGTCGCATGAGTGTCCCCATTGGACAGATGATGGCCGTGCTCAAGCACATAGCCGTGCAGCGGCTGCGGGGCAACGCCCGGTATCCACTCGTGCTGATGCTCGAGCCGCTCTTTCGCTGCAATCTCGCCTGCGGGGGCTGCGGCAAGATCCAGCATCCGACCGACGTGCTGCGGTCGCACCTGACACCCGAGCAGTGCTTCACGGCGGTGGATGAATGTGGCGCCCCGATCGTGTCGATTCCCGGCGGCGAGCCGTTGCTGCACCCGCAGATCGAGCAGATCGTGGCGGGGATCGTCGCCCGCAAAAAGTATCTCTATCTCTGCACCAACGCGCTCAAGCTCGTGGAGATGCTGCCGCACTTCACGCCGTCGCCCTATCTGGCCTTTTCAGTCCATCTGGATGGGCCTCGCGAGGAGCATGACCACGCCGTCTGCCGCGAGGGTGTCTACGACACGGCCGTGGCGGCAATCCGCGCCGCCCGCAAGGCGGGCTTCCGCGTGACCACCAATTCCACGCTGTTCGCCTCCGCCGATCCGGCCCGCTATCGGGCGTTTTTTGACGAGGTGATGACGCTGGGTGTCGAGGGGATGATGATCTCCCCGGGCTATTCATATGCCAAGGCGCCCGACCAGGAGCACTTTCTGCCGCGTGACCGGAGCCAGTCGCTCTTCCGGCGGATCCTCGCGGATGCCCCGCGGCGGTGGAAATTCAATCAGTCGCCGGTCTTTCTGGAATTCCTGAAGGGGGCCTGGGACCTGGAATGCCGGCCCTGGGGAACGCCCACCTACAATCTTTTTGGGTGGCAGCGGCCCTGTTATCTGCTCGACGAGGGCTACACCAAGACCTATCGGGAGATGATGGAGCAGACCGACTGGAGCGCCTACGGCCGGGCCAGCGGCAACGCCAAGTGCCAGGACTGCATGGTGCACTGTGGCTATGAGCCGGCGGCTGTCGAGGCTACGTTTGGATCGCTCCGTGGCCTGCTGGGCACGGCGCGGCTGATGCTGCTCGGCCCGCCCCGCGCGCGGCCGACCGGCGACGATGCCAGTGCCCCCCTGCCCGCCCCGGGCCTGCGGGTGCAGCCGAACGGTCTGCCTGCCCTGCCGATCCTCGATCGCGTGGCGTGACGCGGGCTCACCGTGACGCGACGTGACGATGACAAAAAGCCCCCGGCGGAAGCTGGGGGACTCCGGGTGTGAACACCGTCCAACGTGCCATGCCCATCCGGGAACGCCCAACGACCCGGTGTCCCCGGACTTCCGTCCGGGGCTTTTTGTCAGACGAGCGTCGGGCCCGGAGGGCCGGTTGAGCACAAGCGGGCGGAGGCCCGGAAGGCCGAACCCGGCGTGAAGGTGTCCCTACAGCCCGCGTTCGCGGGCGATTCGTGCGGCGTCGAGGGCAGCGCCTCGTGCGCCGGCCGTGTCGCCGTTGGGGATCACGTGGATCGGGATGCCGGCCTGTTCTTCCCGCTGCGTCGGCATGCCGGCCCGGATTTCGTGGAGAAACCACGATCGGAATTCCTCCGATGTCTCCACGGCACCGCCGCCCACGATCAACGCGTCGGGGTCGAACACGTTGATCATCTCGTCGAAGAAGAGCCCGAGCGCCCGTGCCTGTACGCGGAAGATTCCGCGGCAGAGGTCGTCCCCCTGCTCCGCGAGCCCGCGAACCCGTTTGGCCGCCTGGGCGATGTCACTTTCGCGGGCGAGTTCGTGGTCAGGATGGCGGGCGAGAAAATAGGGCAGGAGCGTGCGACGGATGGCCGTCAGCGAACAGAGCGATTCCAGATCGCCCGTCCGTCCGCAGTTGCAGGTCGGCACGATCCCCTCGATTCCCGGGATCTGATCAGCGGGAATCAGCACATGGCCAAGTTCCCCACCAAACCCGTTCCGGCCACTGATGACCTTGCCGCCGGTGATGACTCCGCCGCCCAGCCCCGTGCCGATGATCGCGGAGACGCTCGTCGCCGTGTTCTCCGAGCCGAAGATGGCCACGTGGCCCCAGAGGGCTGCTGCGTTGCCATCGTTCAGGTAGCAGACCGGACGGTCGAGTCGACGCTCCAGGCCGGCACGGATGTCGTAGCCCGCCCACTCAGCATGGACGAAGTTTGTCGAGCCGCGTTTGCTGAACACGCCGACGGCACTGGCGGGACCGGGGGTGTCGAGGCCGATCGCCACGACGTTTTCCACTCGAACGCCTGCCTGCGCGGCGGCGATTGCCAAACCGTCGGCGATCTGGCTGAGGCAGATGCCAGGCCCCTCGACGCTCCTCGCCGGATGTTCGCACAGACCATCGATCAGGAATTGGCCCCGCTGGTCGAGAAACGTGTAATTGATCGCAGTGCCGCCCAGATCAACGCCGGCCACGACCTTCATAGATTTTGCTGCGGATGTCACTCGCTCATGCCTTTCCCTGCCATCATGCGTTCCCTGCCAGCCTGATCATCAGGCCGGCGTTGTGTGTGCCAGTTCCCGCTTCACTCGGGCCAGAATTGCCCGCAGGCCCCGCGCCCTCAGAATGCCGAGCACGTCGGCGAGCCCCATCCGCTCAAGGATATCGTCCGGGAGCGTGGCTGCCTCCGCGACCGGACGACCTTTGATCGCGTCGGCCAGAATCGCCACGAAGCCCTTCACCGTCGGCGCCTCGGGCGCCACCTCGGCAATCAGTCTGGCGGTCCCATCCGTTGCCTCGGCCCAGAGAAAGACCGGAGTCTGGCACTCGTGCACGCGGCGGTCCTCCGTGCCCTTTCTCGCCTGATACTCACTCGGCAGCGGCGGCAGGCCGGCGGCGAAATCAAGCAGCAGTTCAAGTTTCTCTCGGCTGTCGAGGTCGGCGAACTCGCCGATGATCGTATCGAGCCGCTCGTGGACGCCATTCATGCGTAAAAATAAGAAGGGGACGGGTTCTTCAGGAGATGCAGCATCACCAGACTGCATGGGCTATCAGGATGCATGAGCCGCCGATTCGCCGGCGGAAGCAGGTGCACCGGCGGTGGCAGTGCCACCAGGCGAGGCACCCTTTACGATCGGCACCCCCACGCAGTTGCCCCACTCCAGCCACGAGCCGTCGTAGTTCTTCACGTTCCCGAAGCCGAGCAGGTAGGTGAGCACGAACCAGGTCAGGCTCGATCGCTCTCCGATCCGGCAGTAGGCGATGGTGGGCGAGCGACGCTTCATCTTCAGTTCGCGGATGTAGAGCTTCTCGAGGTCCTTGGCCTTTTTGAAAGTGCCATCTTCGTTGCAGTTCAGGGGCCAAGGCACGTTGTTGGCGCCGGGGATGTGGCCGCCGCGGATGGCGCCCTCGTTGGGGTAGTCGGGCATGTGCATCCGTTCGCCCCGGTATTCCTCAGGCGACCGCACGTCGAGCAGTTGCTTGCCCGCCCGTTGGTGCTTGAGCACCTCGTCCCGCAGAGCGCGGATCGAGTTGTCCTGCTCCGTCGCCTGGTAGTGGGCGTGGGGATAGGTCACCCGGTCGTTCGACCAGGCCCGGCCATCGAGTTCCCATCGCTTCCGGCCGCCGTCCATCACGCGGCAGTCCTTGTGACCGTAGAGTTTGAACACCCAGAAGGCGTAGCAGGCCCACCAGTTGTTCTTGTCGCCGTAGAAGACGACGGTGGTGTCGTTGGAGATGCCACGTTCGGCACAGAGCTTCTCGAAGGAGGCCCGGTCGATGTAATCCCGCACCACCTGGTTCTGGAGATCGACCTGCCAGTCGATTTCGACCGCTCCGGCGATGTGGCCTTGGGTGTAGAGCGCCCGATCCTCGTCCGATTCGACAATCCGCACGCTGGGGTCGGTCAGATGCTCAGCCACCCAGGAAGTGGAAACGAGCACATCTGGATGGGCGTAGTCGGGCATGGACCAATGCTCCTGCGCGGCGGGGATCAAAGAATCACTATTCCAAATCGTAGTCCATGGTCATCCAGCCTGCAACGATGCGCTGCGCCGCCGCGGCTGTGGCAGGGACACTTTGCGGTGTTCCTCGCACGCCCTCGTTCAAGCTGGCCCGCTCCTGTAAGATGCGGTTCGCCCTTGCCCCGCTGCCCCACCGCCTGCGGGAGTTCGCCGGGGCCTGTGCACGACGTCATCCATCCCTCATCACCGAGTGAACCGCATTCCGATGGGTCCAGCCTTCATCTTCCAGATCACCGATCTCACCAAAAAGTTCGGTCAGCGAGAACTGCTCAAG
>CANETO010000146.1 GCA_947440895.1 Planctomycetaceae bacterium
AGGTCAGGATCGACGAATTCAAAAAATCGCAGCGCCTGGTCACGCGTGTTGTTCAGCAGCGTCAGCCTGTCGATGCAGCGGAGCACGCTTCGGTATTCGCCGCACGGAGCCAGGGCGTCTTGCCGGACCGCCGCGGCCAAGAGCACGAGATGCATCCGCGCGGGACGGTCGATCCACGACTGCAGGTCGGATCGCCCCGACCGCTGCGCACCGGCGAGATGGTCGAGAGCCTCCAGGGCGATGAGCCCGCCGTAGCTATAGGCCACGATCGCCACCGGTCGGCTGGGCTCCACCTGCCCCAAGAGCCAGGCGAGATAGTGGCCTTCCGTCATCGACCGCTCGTACTTGGCACGACTGTCCCGCAGCAGAAGACCCTCCTGAGCACTCGGCCACGAGAAGATCACCGTGCGAGCTGCGGAACCGTTGGGGTGGCAGGCCGCCAGCCGGCGGGCCAGTTGGAGCCCCTGCGACTTTGCCGAGGCAGAGTCGTAGCGGTTGCCGTGGATGAAGATCACGAGCGGCCGCTGCGGGTCGTCCAGCAGGCTCGGCAGATCGGACGGCATCCAGCGGCTGCAACCCGTATCGGGAACCAGTTGTTCCACGCCAAACGTCACGGTCGCTGGCAGACGGCTGATGTCGGGCAGCCGTCGCGTGCTGACGACCCAGATGTCTTCGCCGCCGTTCGCCAGGCTCTCTGCCGCGACGGGGGCGTCGGCTGTTGGAGACGCATCGACCTCCGTGGCGCAGCAGCACACGAACGCGACCGCCGTCAGGGCCAGGAAGGGGTGGAACGAAGCGAAAAGACGCAAGGCAGACACCGAACTCATCAAGAGGACCAGCCCAAGCCGCGACGCGACGGCTTATTCATCGACTGTTCTAAACACTAGCACGTGTTTTCCAGGCGATGGTTGCGGTTGATTCTCGAGAGGCAGTGGTATGAACCGGTACAACCGCTACGGTTGCGCGCGAACGGCAGGACCGGAGTCACGGGGGCGTTGCACGTGGAAATTTTTTGAGAATGGCCGTCGCTCGTCCGACAGGGTGCCGGATTGTGAGCTACGTTTTTGAGGCGTCGTCGTGGACGACGCATCGTGTCCGACCGCGGGCTGTCCCCGACCCGCCGGTGGTGGAGATGCCAACCATGTGCCGTTCCTTGTGCCTCGTGATCGTCCTGGGCAGCCTCGCTGCGGCTCCCGGATGCAGCAGTTGTTTCGGCGGTGCCAGCAGCTGCCGCCGTCCCTCGTTCATGGAGTTTCGCTCGCCCTGCTCGGGAGGAGCGGCGCCCTGTGCAGCGCCCCAGCCTTGTGCAGCACCTCAGCCCTGCCAGCCCGCCTATGGCGTGCCGATGCAGGAGCCGGCGTGTGGCCCGGCCTGCGGTTCGTGTGGAGAAGGTGGCCAGATGATGTCGGCACCCTCTTCGGCACCGATGGTGGTCGAGCCGGGAACGTTCAGCTGACCGGAGGCAGGGCGGCCGTTCCGCCCTGCCGGTGATGCGCCGCTCTTGCCGGCCAAGCGTCGGGCAAGCAGCACGCAGTGTGCCTGCTCCCGATTCGAGCGGCTCGTCACCGGCGGGGTGGAAGGTGGTGGCGTGCGAGTTGCCTAACAAGCTCCCGGTGGAAGCCGGGGGAATCCGGGCGTTCACACCAACTCGCGTGCCATTCCGCCTGAAATGGGCCGGGGTTTTTGGGAGGCCACTCGCCGCTCGTATACTCGCGGCTCACGTTTCCCACGCCACGGAGCCGCCATGTTTGAGTCGCTGACCGCCTCGCTCTCCTCCGCCCTCAACACCCTGCGCGGGCGGGGCAAGCTCACCGAAGGGAACATGCGAGAGGGGCTGGCGGACGTCCGCACAGCGCTCCTGGAGGCAGACGTCGCCTATGACGTCGTGGATACGTTTCTGTCGCGGGTGGTCGACAACGCGGTGGGTGCGAAGGTGCTCGAGTCACTCGACCCCGCCCAGCAGCTCGTCGGCATCGTGCATCAGGAACTGATCAATCTGATGGGGCCGGTGGACCACTCGCTCCATCTCCAGCCGGGCAAGACCACCATCCTGATGCTCTGCGGCCTGCAGGGTTCCGGCAAGACGACATCCTGCGGCAAGCTTGCCAAGCGGATCAAACAGCAGGGCCAGGGCGTGATGCTTGTGGCGGCCGACCTCCAGCGGCCGGCGGCCATCGAACAGCTGGCGGTGCTGGGCCAACAGATTGGCGTGCCGGTGCATCTCCCGAACGGCATCACCGATCCCGTCGCCGTCTGCCGTGCCGGTGTGGCCCACGCCGAAAAGGAGGGCATTTCCGTCGTCATCCTCGATACAGCCGGCCGGCTCGCGATCGATGAGGCCCTGATGCAGGAGCTCACGAAGATCGACCGCACTGTGGGGCCGGACCAGGTCTATCTCGTGGTCGATGCCATGACCGGACAGGACGCCGTGAAGAGCGCCAAAGCCTTCAATGACGCACTCGAACTCGACGGCATCATCATGACGAAGCTCGACGGCGACGCCCGCGGCGGGGCCGCGCTGTCGGTCAAGACCGTGACCGGCGTGCCGATCAAGTTCATCGGAACGGGTGAACAGATCGAGGCCCTCGAGGATTTTCACGCCGAACGGATGGCGGGGCGAATTCTCGGCATGGGCGACGTCGTCACGCTCGTCGAAGAGGCGCAGCGAAAGTTCGACCAGGATGAGATGAAGCGGCAGGAAGAGCGGCTCCGCGCCGGCGAATTCACGCTCGACGACTTCAAGAAGGTGCTCATGCAGACCCGCCGTCTGGGCCCGATGGGCAAGGTGCTGGGGATGATCCCGGGCATGGGCGGCATGCAGGAGATGCTGGCTGGCGCCGATCTCGACAAAGACGTCAACCGCCTGTTCGGCATCATCGATGCGATGACGCCTGCCGAACGGCGGAACCCATCACGGGTGGTCGACCAGTCGCGACGCCGTCGGATCGCCGCTGGTGCGGGCGTTGATCCGCACGAGGTGGGTGATCTCGTCAAGCAGTTCGATGGCATGAGCGCGATGATGAAGGGCATGGCTGGACTTGGGATGCGGGACCGTCTCCGCGAGGTGCAGCGGCTGCAGACGCAAATGACCAATCCCGCCGCGCGACTTGGCAGACCCAAGGGCGACACCGGCAAGCGGCTCACGGCCGATGAGCGTCGCAAGCAAAAGAAGCAGCGCGACAAGGACGCCCGCCGTAAGAAGCGCGGTTAGGTTCATTCCATAAGAAGCCCCCGGCGGAAGCCGGGGGACTCCGGGTGTGACTACCAGCCCGCGTGCGATGCCAATCCGGGAAAAGCCCAACCCCCCGGTGTCCCCGGACTTCCGTCCGGGGCTTCGTGTCGTGGACGATGCGAGCCTGTTGGCAAGAAGCCCCCACGACTGCCGGCCAAACTGGCAAAAACGTCGGAAAAACCGGGGTCTACAAGGTGGGCTTGGGTTCCGGCGCCGGTCGGGTACTCTAAGGGGCTCGATCAATCCTTTCCGAGGAGACTCCGACCGTGGCTGTGGCGATTCGAATGAAGCGGATGGGCCGGAAGAACCGTGCCTTTTACAGGATCTGTGCGACCGACCGGCGGAGCCCGCGGGACGGCCGCGTGATTGAGGTGCTCGGCACCTACGATCCTTCCGTCCCTGATACCGATGCTCGCTGCCTGCTCAATGGCGAGCGGGTGAACTACTGGCTGAGCGTTGGCGCCCAGCCGAGCGACGCGGTGCGGGTGCTCGTCAAAAAGTATGGGCACAATGGCACGCGTCTGAAGGAGATGGAGCAGGCACGTGCCAAGCTCTCCATGCCAAGGATCGTTCCTGAAGCGGGTGAGCCGGTGTTCGTTCCTGAGCCCAAGGCGGAGCCAGGTGCTGCCGCTCCTGTGGCGGAAGCCGCAGCGCCTGTCGACGCTGCCGCCGAGTCGGTGGTCGATGCTCCGGTGGCTGATGCCGCCAGCCCCGCGGTCGAAGCCGGTGGGGAATCGCAGCCAGAGCAAGCCTAATGATGCCTCTGCCGATCCCATGCGCATCGATATCCTTACCCTGTTCCCGGAGATGTTCACGGGCTTCCTCGACGGAAGCCTGCTTGGAGAGGCACGCCGTTCGCGTTTGATCGACGTCTGCCTGACGAACATTCGCGACTTCGCCGAGGGTGTGCATCGACAGGTCGACGATCGTCCCTACGGCGGCGGTCCTGGCATGCTGCTGATGCCCGGACCGGTCGTGTCGTGTGTCGAGGCCGTGCAGCAGCAGGCAGCCCCCGCCGGGCACCTCGTCATGCTCACGCCCGGTGGCCGGCGGCTCGATCAGGCGGGTGTCGAGGAACTGGCCCGCAAAGAACGGCTCGTGCTTCTCTGCGGTCGCTACGAGGGCTTCGATGACCGGGTCCGTGAGACGCTCGCACCTGATGAAGTGTCCATTGGCGACTATGTGCTCTCCGGTGGCGAAGTGGCGGCGATGGTGATCGTCGACGCGGTCGCCCGGCTCCTCCCCGGCGTGTTGGGAGACGCAGAGAGTGCCCGTCAGGATTCCTTCTCGGGCGCAGGCCGCCTGGTCGAAGGCCCACAATACACCCGGCCGCGTGAGTTTCGCGGCCTGCGCGTGCCCGACGTGTTGCTCTCGGGCGACCATGGCCGGATTGCCACCTGGCGGCACGAGCAGGCCGTCGATGCGACCCGCCGCCGAGTCTCCTCTGATCTTTCCCCTCTTCCATCCCATCTTTCCCCCTCCCGTTCCTGAAGGAGCCGTCGTGAGCCAGAAGATCCTCGCCAAGGTCGAAGCCTCTAGCCTCAAGTCAGAGGTCCCCCAGTTCGCGATCGGCGATACCGTCGACGTGCACACCCGGATTCTGGAAGGGGAGAAGGAGCGGGTCCAGATTTTCAACGGCGTTGTCATCGCCAAGAGTGGGGCTGGCAGTCGGGAGACGTTCACCGTCCGCAGAATCGTGGCGGGCGAGGGCGTCGAGCGAAAGTTCCCCATTCATTCGCCAAAGATCGCCAAGGTCGAGGTGAAGCGGTCGGGCGTGTCGCGGCGGGCCAAGCTCTATTACCTCCGCGATCGCGTCGGCAAGTCGGTCCGTCTCCGAGAGAAGCGTGACGACGTCGCCGCCGCCGAAGCGACGGCGAAGAAGGCGGCCAGCAAGAAGGCTGCAGCCAAGGCCTGATAACGTTCGACGTTCTCCGTGTCAGGCGGTCGCCATGGCAGCGAGTGATCCGAGGCAGGCGTTGGGCCAGCGTGGCGAGGCGGAGGCGGAGAAATTCCTGAGGGCCTTGGGCTACCGGATCGTCGGTCGGCGGGAGCGGGTGCTCCGCGGAGACATCGATCTGGTGGCCCTCGATGGCCGTACGGTCGTGTTCGTCGAGGTGCGGTCGCGGAGCGACACGGCCCACGGGCATCCGGCCGAAACGGTTGGTCTGCAGAAGCAGCGGCGAGTCGCCGAACTGGCCAACGCCTACATTCGCCGGCACAGGCTCGAGGACTGCCAGGTGCGAATCGACGTGGTGACCGTGATGTTCGGGCCGGAGGGCTCCCGGCCGGTCGTCGAGCATTTTCAAAACGCCTTCGACAGCCCGTGGTGATGGCCCCGACAAAGCCGCGGGCATCGTTCGGCCACGCAGCGCCGCTGGGCGGCAAAAGTCTCGTCGCGTGGGCAGGATAGCCCAAAGCTCCTCGAGCTTTCGCCGACCCACCGGCTTCCCGATCATGCTCACACTCAAGGAGGGGTGAACTCGCGGACAGGATCTACGACAAATACCGCCGGCGGTTGACGGCGGCCTGCCAGCGGCCGGTCTTCGTGATGTCGAGGATCTGGGCCTGGGTGAAGTGTTCGCCGTGTTCGAGGATCGCCCGGCGGATCACTTCCTTCACATCTGCTCCGGTCGCCCCTTCCAGTGACTGCG
>CANETO010000147.1 GCA_947440895.1 Planctomycetaceae bacterium
GCCGCGAGTTTGCTGATCCCGTAGGCGGCACCGATCACCACCATGGCCACGCTGAAGGGGGCAGTCAGTTCGATGAGCGAACGGCCAACACCAGTGGCAGCGTCCGCAGCGCTGGCGAAGTCGGCGAAAACGAACGTCAGGGCCACGGCGGCCAGAGCGGTGAGGGTACGAGTGGAAAAGATCGATCGAATCATCACGGGATCAAGCTCCTTGCAAAACGAGGATCGTGGAGTGAGCTCCACGACCAGGAAATGAGACCAGGAAATGAAAGTCTGAGGTTGAAAACAGGTACGAAATCGGAATCGCGAGAATCAGGCTGAGGTTTGCGTGGTCAGTGTTGGCTCGGGAACGAGAACACCGCTGTAGGGTCTGGGAACGGATGTTCTAAGGAATTCCGAGCAATTTTGAAGGCCAGTTGTGGGGAGTCGCTTTTTGGCCGCGGTTGCGGTGGTCACAGGGCCGCAGGTCGATCAGTGTTGATGGACTGAGGCGCCGATGAAAAGAGCCGAGAGGAACGTGAAAATGTAGGCCTGCAGGAACGCCACGAACAGTTCCAGCAGGCTGAACAGGGCACTGCTGACGACGCTGATGCCGGTCACAGTGGCCCACATCCCCATCGAATAGGAGGCTGCCGCCGAAATCATCCCCATGATCCCCAGGAGCACCAAGTGGCCGGCCACCATGTTGGCCAAGAGTCGGACGGCGAGGATGAGGTGCTTGATGCACAGGCCGAGCATCTCGATCGCGAAGATCATCGGTTTGAGAACGATGGCGATCGGCCACGGCAGGTCCATCGACGGCACCTGATTGCCAAAAAACCCGAAAAAGCCGAATTTCAGCATGCCCGCAACGACGACGGTGGCAAACGTCACGCCAGCTAGGGCGAGCGTGACCGAGAACGACGCCGTCGGCGACCCCGCCCAGGGCACCATGCCCATCAGATTACAGCCGAGCACGAAGAAGAAGAGTGTCCAGAGGAGCGGCACGAATCGGTCACCCGTATGGGCTACGGCGGCGTGGGCGTGTCCCCCGCCAGAATGCCCATGGTGCTCGTGCCCGTCGTCATTGGCGTGGTCATGGCCGTGGTCGTCGATCGCGGGCCGGGCGATGTTGTCACGGACGAAGAGGAGCATCGACTCGAACAGATTGAGCAGAGGACCCTTCGGTGCGTCTCCCGAGCGGAGCCGCGAGGCGACCCACGTAAAGATCAGGAACATCACTGCCGCGATCAGCAGTTCGAGGAGCATGTACTTGGAGATGCCAAAGCCCGATTTCACCGCGTAGAGGCTGTGAAGTTCGGCAAAAGGCTGGGGGATCAGGATTTTCCCGTCCAAAGCGGCGTTGAAGGCGGCGACGTCGGTGATCTCGGGGCTGCCATTGCGAAGGAATGCCGGCACGTCTTCCAGCGTCTTCCAGCCGTGCCGCCACATCGCCTGGGGCACTTCGAAAAAGTAGCAGTCCTTCAGGTGGTAGATCGGATTGGCTGACATTGGCTCAGGAATTCCTCGGGCTGCCGTGGCGGGAGCGGAGAGTGTGCCGTGTGGGGCCCTATCCGGTCAATGCGGTTGGTTCTTATCGGCTTCAGCCGGACCTCGGACCAGAATGTGCAGCAGAATATCGGTGGCAAGCAGCGCCAGGTACATCGCGACCAGAATGGGGGCGGTCCCGGGGGCTTCGGGCTGGTTTTTTCGCGTGGAAAGCCAGGCCAGAGCCACCAGGGGGGGCATGATTCGCAGGGCGATGCCGGCCAGCGGTGTGGCCACGGCAAGTGCCGGATTTGAGACTGGGAGTCTGGACAGCAGCCAGGCGGCCAACGCACCCGGAAGGCAGATCGCGGCGGCAAAGGCCACCGCCTCACGCCGGCCAGGCCGTTCGGGGCCCATCGCCAGGGCGATGACGGCAACGCCCGCAGCGGTGGCCAGGAGGGCAGCCACGCCCAGAATGACGAGCCGTCGGTCCGGCAACGCGCGGGTGGCGTCGTCACGCTGGCGCATGGTCAGTCCTTCGGCTTGTTCCCGATCTGCGTCAGCCAGTAGATGGCCGCGGCAAATCCCAGGAGAAACCCGGCCGGACCGAGCAGTCGGAGCCCGAAGCGGTCGTCCAACCAACCGCCGATCACTCCCGGGAGGAACATGGATAGCCCGATGGCAATGATCCGAGACGCCCAGACCATTCCCTCCCCGACGGGCGAGCCAGTGTTGTTCTCGTGGGGGTGTTTGGGGGGCGGCATGGGGGTAGCGTATCGGAAAACAAGGAGACATTTCTGAAGAGCGGCCGACATTCTTTAGGATACTCACGGCGTCCTCATGGCGCGGTCTGTGCGCGACCTGCCAGGCGTCCCCTGCAGCCACCCCCCCGGGTTCCACCCGTCCATGGCCCATCGCAAAAACCGTCGTCGCCGTCGCCAGAGCCGCGGCGATTCGGCTGTAGCCACAGGGAGCGTGGCACCGTCGCGACTGCCTGCCTCGACCCTGCGGATGCTCGGATGTGACGGAGAGACCTGCCAGGAAACGGTCGTCATCCGGCCGGAGGAACTCGCGATCGCGCGGGAGAAGTGGCCGGTCGTCTGGATCGACGTCGAGGGGCTGGACGATACGGAATCGATCCGCATGATCGGCGACGTTTTTCAGATCGGTGAGCTGGCGCTCGAGGATGCCACCACCCCAGACGAGCGACCCAAGGTCGAGGTGTTCGGCCATCAGGTGCTGGTGGCGGTGAGAATGGCGAGATTCGACGGGGAGGTGATCGTTACCGACCCGGTCTGCCTCTTTCTGGGCGACCGCTACCTGATCACGTTTCGCGATCGGCTCACCCACGACGGCTTCGAAGGTGTCCGGCAGCGGATCCGCCATGGCCGTACTCGGATCGGCCATCTCGGTGCCGACGCGCTCTGCGCCCTCCTCCTCGACGCGGTCGTGGACGGCTATTTTCCGGTGCTGGAGCAGTTTGGCGACCGGCTCGAGTTGCTCGAGGAAGAGGCGTTGAACAACCCCAGCCGCGACTCGCTGGTGCGAATCCACGACGTGCGGAACGACCTGATGACGCTTCGCCGCGCGCTCTGGCCCACCCGTGATGTGCTCCACGCGCTCGGCCGCGAGCAGACCCCGTTCGTGGGAGACCATGCGAGAACCCATTTCCGGGATTGCTACGACCACACGATGGAACTGCTCGACCTGATGGAAAACTATCGCGAGATCGGCGCGGATCTCCGCGACATCTATCTGGCCAGCCTCAACAACCGGATGAACGACGTGATGAAGCTGCTGACGGTGATCGCCACCGTCTTCATGCCGCTCACGTTCATCACCGGCTACTACGGCATGAACTTCGACACGGACTCACCCTGGAACATGCCGCTCCTCCGCTTTCGGTACGGCGGCCTGGTCGCCGCGGCGATCATGGTGGCGACGACCGTAGGAATGGTGGTCGTCTTCTGGCGCCGCGGCTGGCTGAAGCGCTGGCACTGAATACACGCGAAACACCGGCATCCATGGCCCCGTTTCGCTTGGCGGGCCTCCGCCCGCTGGCGAGGGGCCGCCATCCGGGCGGCCGATCTGTCGGCGGTGCAGTCTGCAGACTGCGAGCGAAATTCGGCATCCTGCCGTGTTCGCGTGGGACGTCAACCGGTGGTGTCGTGCGCCAGTTCAACACAAAGCCCCCGGCGGAAGCCGGGGGACACCGGGTGAGCAGCGGAGCACGGTCGCCATGCCGCTCCACATCCCCCTCACCTGCCGGACGCGTCAGGCGCGGCCGAGCAGGAAGAAGGTTCGCATCGCTCCCTTGCCCTTGATCGTCACCTCGCCACGGTCGGCAAAGCGGAACCGGTCGCCTAACAGCGTCCGCGTCGCCTCCGAGACATGGATCTGTGACGGTTCGCCGTGGGATTCCATCCGGCTGGCGAGGTTGACCGTGTCGCCCCAGAGGTCATAGGTGAACTTGTGTCGGCCGATGACGCCAGCCACGACCGGCCCCGAGTGGATGCCGATCCGCACCTCGAGTCCGAGGCTGCGGCTGGCCATCACGTTGCGGAAGGCGGATTGCATTCCGAGAGCCATTGCGGCCACCGTGGCGGCATGGTCGTGGCGGGGCACGGGCAGGCCCGCTACGGCCATGTAGGCGTCCCCGATCGTCTTGATCTTCTCCACTCCATGGAGGTTGGCGAGATGGTCGAACGCTGAGAAAATCTCGTCGAGCAGGCCGACAAGGTGCTGTGCATCGGTGTGCTGCGAGAACTCGGTGAACCCCTTCAAGTCGGCGAACAGCACGGTGACTTCCTGGAAGCTGTCCGCGATCGTCGATTCACCGTTCTTGAGCCGGTCGGCAATTTTTTCCGGCAGGATGTTGCGGAGCAATCGCTCCGACTTCTCCCGTTCGAGTTTCAGGTCGGCCAGCGACTGTTCGAGCGCCGCGAAGGCGGCATTGCGTTCCAGCAGCCGACGGTAGGCATCGGAGTGCACGCGGATGCGGGCGATGAGTTCGACCTGATCGGGCAGTTTGATGAGGTAGTCGTTGGCCCCCGCTTCCAGGAGCCGGGCCTTGACACTCGGCTCTTCCCGCGCGGAGAGCATGATCACGGGCACATCAGCCGTCGCAGGCAGGCCGCGGAACTGCCGCACCATGTCGAGGCCGTCGATGCCGGGCATGATGAGGTCCTGCAGGATGACCGTCGGCCGAAAGGTCTCTGCGGCCGCCAATGCCGCGGTCGACTGCTGGCAGAATTCGTAGACGATGTCTGACTGGCCGGAGAGAAGACGGCGAACCGCTGCGCCGATCATGGCCTGATCGTCGACAAGCAGCACGCGATGGCCGGCCGGTGCCAGCGTTGCTGGAGACAGAACGTCTTCCATGGTTCGAAGCCGTCCATGAGAGCGGGATGGGAGTGGAGTGGGGATTACCGGCTGCAAGGGCGGGCCCTCACCGCCGAAGCTCGTTTCTAGCGTATCGAAAAAAGTACCAGCTACCAAAACTGGAGACGCTGGCATCGTGCCCAGATGTGGTGGCTGGCACCTTTTTCTTGTTCCCTACCACGGAAACGTCTTCCAAGCATCCATGGTCAGCTTCAGGAGTTCCTTGGAATCCATCTGGATGCCATAACCTTGGAATCCGATCGGTCCTCGGTAACCGGCAGCCCGGAGTTTCGCGAGGAACGTGCCGACGTCGTACGTGCCGCGGCCAAGCGGTTGGATGAGCCTGTCCCAGCCGAGAGTGCGCGTATCGCCGGCGTCGGCGCCGCAGATGGTTACGAAATCCAAGCGGGGTAAGGCCGCTTTCAAAACCGGAGCCGGGTCGCGTTCGCCGCCTTCGACTTTGAGCCAGTGGCAGAGGTTGAAGGTGATCCCGAGCGAATGATCGTTCACCGTATCGGCCACCCGCAGGCACGTCTCCACGCTCTCTCCCCAAAAACCTGCGTGCGGATAGAGCGAGAGCTTCACGCCCTTCGACTTGGCGAGGATCAACGCCCGCTCGAGCGCGGGCACCGCGACCGCGTCGCCCGAGGTAGGAACGGCATTCGCCTCCGCCGGCACCTCGACCTGCTGCAGCGCCAGCCACAGCGTCGTGTCGAGTCCGGCCAGTGCGTCGATCGCCTGAACGAGGTCGGGCGGCACATCGGTGTCCTGGAACGAGAACTTCGTGACGTGGTAGGCGTTCACGAATCTGACCTTGCGCCTGGTGAGTTCGATCGCGAAGGCCTTGGCGGTGGCGGGGCTCCCGCCGAAACCACTGTAGCCCAGTTCCGCCAGCACTTCTGCTGCTTCGGTCGGCGGCTGCCGCGCGGCGGTATCCATGGCGAAGAAGAGCGGGCGTTCCTCAGCCTCGGCGCAGGCGACGAGGAGCAGGCAGACCA
>CANETO010000148.1 GCA_947440895.1 Planctomycetaceae bacterium
AGCGAGCGTCCACTCGTCATCCTTGATGCGGCCCACAACGTCGCCTCCATGGAATCGCTCGTGGCGACCCTCGCCCCTGCCGCCCGCGATTTCCAGCCAAGAGTGCTCGTCTTCGCCGCCAGCGCTGACAAGCAGATTGAAGAGATGCTGGCAGCGGTACGGGGCCACTTCGAACACATCATCATCACCCGTTACGCGACCAATCCACGTGCCGCAACGGTATTGCAACTGGTGGAGGCCTGCCGGCACGCGGGCCTACCCGCACCGCAGGTTGCCTCGGCGCCTGCCGAGGCCTTGCGACTCGCCCGGCTGCTCGCCACCCCCCGGGGCCTGGTCTGCGTGGCTGGCAGCTTTTTCCTTGCCGCGGAGATCCGCGCGGTGATGTGACACGGGACGGGAACGGCGACTCGATGAACGCGTCAGTCGCTCACTCGCGTTCCCGGATGGCATCGATGGCCTTCGCCAGCACCATATCGACGCGTCGCGGCATTCCCGCCAGCGAGAGCGGCTGCGGCGTCCCGATCGGTTCCCCCTTCGCCGGGACGACATCGCGGATCCGTCGCCAGGCTTGGAAAGCCTCGATCTGCCTGCCGGTGGGCGTGATCTCGCAGCCCCGATCCGGGCTGACGCCCCAGGTTGCGTCGCCATCGTCTTCTTCGCGCCGGTTGATGGTGACGCGGCTGGGCCTCAGATACTCCGATGTGGTCAGTTTCAGGAGGCCGCTGCCATCGGACAAGGGCATGAGCGATTGAACGGTGCCTTTGCCGAAGGAGCGGCTGCCCACGACGATCGCCCGACCGTGATCCTGCAGGCAGGCGGCCACCACCTCAGCCGCACTCGCCGTGAGTCCGTCGACCAACACAGCCATTGGCAGATCGGCAAACGCGGCACCACGCGTGGCCCGCCGCACATCGAGGGCGGCGGCATCGTCACCGGCGGCACCTGCGTCATGCACGCCCCTGCCCTTCGTCGACACGATCACGCCGTCGTCGAGAAAGATGTCGCAGACTTCCACGGCGGCAGACAGGAGACCGCCGGCGTTGCCACGGAGGTCGAGAATGATCGCGGCCGCCGAATGCCGTTCACCGTCAGTGGCCGAGTCGACGCCGGCCCTGCGACTCGCGATCGCCTCCACAGCCCGTCGAACCTCTTCAGCCGTGCGTTCCCCGAAGGTCGAGATGCGGATGACGGCAACGTCGGGCTCACCCTCGATGGCCCACTCCCACACACCGTCCTGTCGGCGCCGATCGCCAGCCACGCTTTCCGTCTTGATCACCTCCCTGAGCAAGACACTATCGCGAACAGCGGCAACGGGAGCGTTGTCCTCAGGCGAGTCTGTCCTGACCGTGAGCCGCACCGACGTCCCTGGCTGGCCCCGCAATCGCCGAAAAGCCTCGTCGAGGGCCATCGGTGTGGTGGACACGCCGTCGATCGCAAGGATCCGATCGCCGGCTGCGATGCCCGCATGCCACGCGGGAGACCCGAGAACCGGACTGACAACGGTGATGCCTTGATGCGGATCCGAACCGTCCAGTTCCAGCCCAACGCCGCCAAACTCCTGATCGAGTTGGCTCTCCAACCGATCCCGCTGATCCCCTGCCAGGAAGGCGGAGTGTTCGTCGAGCTGGGAAAAAACCCCCTGCATGGCAGCGTCAAAGAGGCCCTGCTGATCGACCGGATCGAGATAGGACTGCTCGATTGCCCCGAGCACTTCGGCAAAGCGACGGCCGTGGCCGGCGCGATCCCGTGCCAGCCAACTCACGCCGGCGACGGCGATCATCATCAGCAGCACGAACAGGTTACGTTTGGGCATGGCAGTCTGTGGGGCGGGGAATCTCAGCCGACGGTGTAGGGCAGTTGATCGGACGAAAGTGCCTGTCCCTTTGCCACCACCGTCACTCCTTGCGGCGAAACCGTCAAGCCCCGGGCGGCATCCTCCTCGGCATTGAAGCCAA
This sequence comes from Planctomycetaceae bacterium, assembly GCA_947440895.1. Classification (GTDB taxonomy): domain Bacteria; phylum Planctomycetota; class Planctomycetia; order Pirellulales; family UBA1268; genus CAMCQY01. The sequence goes on from CANETO010000148.1 coordinate 1,956, forward strand.
TCGACATGCCGGACGGCACGCAGACGCCCTTGTCGATGATGGCACGTCGGACCCGGGCATGGCGGCCGATATCGACCCCCTCGAAGAGAATGCTCTCCTCAACCTTGGCAAAGCTATTGACCCTCACGCCGGGACCGATGATTGAGCGAGTGACTCGGCCACCCGAGATGATGGCCCCCTGACAGACGAGGCTGTCGGTGGCTTCTCCGCGGCGGGCGGCAGGGCCCTCCCCCGCGAACACAAACTTTGGGGGCGGATAGGACGGATGATGGGTGCGGATCGGCCACTGCTCATCGTAGAGATTGAGCTCTGGATCGACGTCGATTAAGTCCATGTTCGCCTCAAAGTAGGCGTCGATCGTGCCGACATCCCGCCAGTAGGCGTCCCGCTTGCGGTTCTCGTCGCGGAACGGAAAGGCTTGCACGATGTGAGACCCGATCGCGGCAGGCAGAACGTCGTGGCCGAAGTCGTGCCGGCTCGTCCGCTCGTGGGCGTCCTCCTTGAGCCGTTCCAGAAGAAATTGCGTCGAGAAGCAATAGATACCCATCGAGGCCAGGCACATGCCGTCGCTGCCCGGGATGATCGGCGGTTCGGCCACCTTCTCGTGGAAGGCCCTCACCCGGCCGGTTGTGTCGACCTCCATGGTCCCGAATTCACAAGCCGCCTCCCGGGGAACAGGCAAGGCGCCGATGGTCACCGCGGCGCCGCTCTCCTCGTGGGCGTCGATCATCTTCTGATAGTTCATCTTGTAGATGTGATCGCCGGCGAGCACGACGACCAGCCGGGGTGCCGCCATCTCAAGAGAGTAGATGTTCTGATAGACGGCGTCGGCCGTACCGAGATACCAGTTCTCGTCTACGCGCTGCTGGGGCGGCAGCACGTCAAGATACTCACCGAGATCCCTGCAGAAGAACCGTCGCCAGCCCACGTTGATGTGCCGATCCAGGCTGCTGGCTTTGTACTGCGTCAGCAACAGCACACGACGTAGGCCGCTGTTGAGGCAATTCGAGAGGGCGAAATCGACGATCCGGTAGGTGCCTCCGAACGGCACGGCGGGCTTTGCCCGGTCGCGTGTCAGCGGGTCGAGCCGAGCGCCTTTTCCACCGGCAAGGACGACCGCGACGACATCGCGGACCCGCATCTGATCCACATGCTGGGAACCCATCAACAGCTCCTCTTCCGCAGTCCGCGATCCTGCGGGTGTGATCGTGGGTCGACCACGAGGTTTCCACTATACGCCCCCCCCTCCCTGCTGGCGATCCGAGTTCAGCCACACTCCCGTTTTCCAGTTTTTCCAGGGTTGAAGCGATCTGGCACCGTCGTGGGCGGGTCTTTACCATCCCCACCTCTTGTCTGGCATCCGGGGCCGTTTGGATACGGCAACGGGGCCGGCCCACCCAGGGAACCAACTGCCATGGCCAGCCGGTCAAAAGGCCACGCCCACCGTGAACGCGACACCGATTCGGGCGATTCGCTCAAGCCGCTGGTAGTGCTCGTACTGCTGGGCACGATCCTTTACGGAGCGTGGTCCGTCGTCAACAAAGGCCCGGGTGGCTCGGCGATCCCGCCAGCCGAACCTGCCCGCGCGGATCTGACGTCCGCCCCGGCATTTGCGCCGCAGGTTGATATTCCCGCGCCCCCCGCAGTGGCGATTGCCCCTCCAGCCCCGCCCACCACCGCCCTGATCGGACCGGGCAGCGGTCCTGCGACCCTGCCTCCCGATGCGGCGGCCTTTCCGGCAACGCCGTCCGCTGCCGCAGTGGCCGCTGCAGTGCCAACGGTTCCGAGCGAACCGGCCCCAACCTATCTGAACGCAGTCTCGGCCCCGCCACCGGTGGCCGACCCGCCCGCCGCTCCCCAGGCTGGCGGTGTGATCGGTGGAGCCGCCCTGTCACCGCCTCCGACCCTGTCACCGCCTCCGGCAACGGCCTTCGAGCCTCAGGATTCACGCCAGATGCCTCCTCCGTCGAGCTTTGGCAGGGAGGCACCGCCTTCGGCCGCCTTCGCTTCGTCTTGGGCCGATGCCCACGACAAACTTGCGGCAGGCCGCTATGCCGAGGCGTTGGCCGCACTCTCAACATGGCATGACGACCCATCGCTCGGGCTCGAGGAGAGCCAGCGACTGGAGGACCTGCTCGGGCAGTTGGCTGGCACGGTGATCTACTCGCAGCAGGATCTCGTGCTCCCGCCGTACGTGGTGCAGCAGGGTGAGACCCTCTTGTCGATTGCCGCGCCTCTGGCCGTGCCGTGGCAACTGCTTGCGAAGATCAACGGCGTTCCCGATCCTGCACGACTTGTTCCCGGTGAAACGCTCAAAGTCTTGCGTGGCCCCTTCGACGCCGTGGTGAGCGTGTCGCGAAGACGGCTCAGCCTGCAGGTCGGTGGGAACTACGCCGGCAGTTTCCCGGTGGTTGTCGGTCGTCAGATTCGCGAACGCGTCGGTTCCGCGCTGCCGGTGGTCGCTGTTCAGCGGGGCGATGCGATGCCGGAACAGGCGGGCGCTGCCACCCAGGTGGCGTGGGCCCAGCCTGGCGCCCTGTCGATTGGACTGGCCGATGGACTGACGATCGAGGGGATGGCCGACCCGGCCACGGTTTCAGAAGACACCATCCCGGGCACGAGTCTGATCGTGGCCGACCGCGACCTGAAAGAGCTGGCCGACATCCTCGGCCAGGGCTCACGGGTGCTCGTACGCCAGTGATCGCCCCCCGGCGTCGGCTGGTCACAATGCTGCTGTTGCCTTCTGAATAGCCTCGTCCACTGCGGCAGCATCGGCCGCCTCGGCGACGATCCTCACGATCGGCTCGGTGTTGCTGGCCCTCACGAGCAGCCAGCCCCCTTTCCAGTCGAGCCGCAGGCCGTCGAGTCGGCTCGCCTGCGCCTCCGGAAATGCCTGCCCGATGCGATCGAGCGCCGCGGCGAGTGCCGGGCCCCGGGTCTCCGGCGAGAGATCGATCTTGGTCTTCTTCATCACACGTTTCGGCAGCGACTGCGCCAGGCTCTCGATGCTCACGAGTCCGTGGTCAGACCCACCCGCCGTGCACATCCGCTCCAGCACAAGCGCCATCGCCACAAAACTGTCGCGGACGAGCACCACTCGGGGGTCGATCACACCGCCGTTCCCCTCGCCGCCGAGGATGGCCCCGGAGGCAAGCATCGCATCGACGACGTTCGCCTCTCCGACGGCCGACACATGGCAGGGCACGCCGTGCTTCGCGGCAATCATGGCCGCCATGCCGCTGGTGGAGCAGTTGACCACGATCGGCCCCGGTGTTTTTGCGAGCACGGCCTGCACCGCCAGGCCCAACGTCGCCTCCTCGCCGATATAACGCCCTTCGGCAGTCGCAATCGCCAGTCGGTCGGCATCGGGATCCTGGAAGAAACCGATGTCGGCATGTTCGAGACGTATCCGTGGCAGCATGTCAGCGAGGTTGTCGGCCGTCGGCTCGGGCGTGTGCTCAAAGAGGCCATCGGGCTCGCCTCCCTCGACCACGACCTCGCAGCCGAGATGCTCGAGCAGCGGCCGGGCCACACGGCTGCCAGCTCCATGCCCCGCATCGAGCCAGACACGGGGACGATGCCGTCGGATCGCCTCCACGTCGATGGTCTTCGCCACCAGTGCGATGTGGGCCGGCCCGCCATCGATCTGGCGAACGGTTCCCGACTTCGTGACCGACTGGCCTGCAGGGTCAGCGTCTGCGGCTGGCATCTGAAATCGGCGGAGCACCTCGGCCCCGGTGGTCGCCGGCAGCACGCGTCCTTCCGCGGAAAACAGCTTGAGTCCGTTGTAGGGGGCCGGGTTGTGGCTGGCCGAGAGCTGCACACCACCGGCAGC
>CANETO010000149.1 GCA_947440895.1 Planctomycetaceae bacterium
CTGCCCCGGCCGCCACAAGGAATCCCTGTCGTGATCCATACTTCCCTCATGTGTCGCTGGGTGCTCGTCCTGTCGTGCCTGATGGCCAGCGGCCTGCCGTTGGCGGGCGGAAGCTCCGTGGTAGCCGCCGAAACGGCCAAGCCGCTCGAAGTGCTCTACATCACCGGCGGCTGCTGTCACGACTACGACGGACAGAAGAAGGTGATCACCGAGGGGCTCGCCCAGCGGGCGAGGATCAACTGCACCGTGATTCACGAGGGGGGCGCGGGCACGGGCCACAAGGTCTCCATCTACTCGAAGCCCGACTGGTCGAAGGGCTACGACGTGGTCTTCCACAACGAGTGCTTCGCCGACGTCAAGGACCCCGAGTTCCTGAAGCAGATCGTGGCCGAGCACGAAAAGGGCACCCCCGCCGTGCTCATGCACTGTGCCATGCACTGCTACCGGGCAGGCAACGACGACTGGTTCAAGTTCTGCGGTATCCAGTCGCCCGGCCACGGGGCGCACTACGAATACACGGCGAATCTCATCGCCGATCATCCGATCCTGAAAGGCCTGCCCAAGGAATGGAAAATTCCAAATGAAGAGCTGTATTACTGCGACAAGGTGTTCGACACGGCCAAGCCGCTGGCCGAAGCGATGAGCCGGGAGCGGAAGACCAACCAGACGATCATCTGGACCAATCAATACGGCAAGGCGCGAGTCTTCGGCACGACGATCGGCCACTACACGCCCACCGTCGAGATGCCGCAGTTCCTCGACATGATGACGCGTGGCACGCTGTGGGCTGCCGGCAAGCTCCAGGACGACGGCACGCCCGTCGCCGAACTCGCTGCGTCACCGGGCGAGGCGGCCGCGGCCTCGGGCTGGTCGGCCACGGTCAAGCTTCCGGAAGCGGAGCAGTCCAAGGCCGTCACGCTCTTCAATGGTCGTGACATCGAGGGCTGGGAGGGGCACGTCGATCCCTACTGGTCGGTCGAGAACGGCGAGATCGTGGGCCGTAACACCGAGGCCAACCCGCCGCAGGTGAGTACCTACCTCCTCACAAAGAAGCCCTATCGAAATTTCCGCCTGCTTCTCGAGGGCAAACTTGTGACGAGCGAGATGCACTCGGGCGTCGCCATCTGGGGCAAGAAGTTCGATAAGGACGGCGAGGCGTCGAGCTACCAGGGACACCTCGTGATGTTTCCGTCGGGCTATGGGCTCTACGACCTCCACCGTCGTAACGGCATCAGCCCCGATCAGGATGGCAGGGCGCAGGCCGCCGGGAAGCAGCACGACTGGAATCAGATGGAGATTCTTGCCATCGGCAGCCGGATTCGGTTTGCCGTGAATGGGAAGGAAGTGCTCGACTGGACCGATCCCAAGCCGGAGCTCTGTGAGAGCGGGCCGATCGGACTGCAGTTGCACTCGAACAAGGTGCCGCAGGAAGTACGGTTCCGCGGGCTCGTGCTTGTCGAGGATCCGACCGACGTGCTGGTGACAGCCTCGCCGACGCCGTGAGAGTGCTCTGCGGAATGTCTTCGTGGCGGCAGGTTTTCAAGGTGCCGAACGGTAGCCCCGAGCCCAACAAGATGGGATCGTGTTGCCACATGGGAAGCCCCGGGGCCCAACACAATGGAATCGTGTAGCCACGGTTCTCTGCTATGATGCGGCTGTATGACGGCAGGATTCCACCTTGTGGAGGAGGTTTGAGGCGTGGCACGCGCGGCACTGGCACTCGAGGACGGCACGGTCTATTTCGGTGAGTCGTTTGGGGCCAAGGGCACCGTCTCCGGCGAGGTCTGTTTCAACACCTCGATGACCGGGTATCAGGAGATCCTCACCGATCCCAGCTACCGTGGTCAGATCCTCACGATGACCGCGCCGCAGATCGGCAACTACGGCGTGAACGAGTCCGATATCGAAAGCGGCAAGCTCCAGATGTCGGGCTTCATCGTCCGCGAGGCCAGCCGCATCTCGAGCAACTTCACCGCCACGGGCACGCTCGGCGACTATCTCGCGCGGGCGGGCGTCGTTGGACTGGCCGGGATCGATACGCGTGCCCTCGTCCGCCGGCTGAGAATCCGTGGCGCGATGACGGGGGTCGTGTCGAGCGAGGTGCTCGATCCAGCGAAGCTCATCGAATTAGCCAGAACCGCGCCGACTCTGGTGGGTCGCGACCTCGTCCGCGAGGTGATGCCACAAGCCAGCAGCGAGTGGGCCGAGACGCTCGATGACTGGGCGCGGCCGCTGCCGCAGCCGCTCGAAGGGGGCGTGTTCCCGCCACCACCGGCCGCCTTGGCAGGCACAAAGCATGTCGTCGCGCTTGACTATGGCATGAAATGGAACATCGCGAGGCATCTCGCCAGCGCTGGCTGCCGCGTGACCGTGCTGCCCGGCAAGGCCACTGCGGCCGAGGTGCTCGCCCACAAGCCAGACGGTGTGTTTCTCTCGAACGGCCCCGGCGACCCGGAAGTGCTCGGCTACTGCGTCGACACCGTCCGCGATCTCGTCGGCAAGGTGCCGATGTTCGGCATCTGCCTCGGCCACCAGCTTCTCGCGCTCGCCTGCGGTGCCAAGACCTACAAGCTGAAGTTTGGCCATCGCGGCGCCAATCAGCCGGTGATGGATCTCGAGACAGGGAAGGTGGAGATCACCTCACAGAACCATGGCTTCGCCGTGGACGAGGCGACGCTGCCGCCGGAACTGGTGGTCACGCACCGCAATCTGAACGACGGCACGATCGAGGGCGTGCGGCACACGACGGCCAGCGCCGCGAGCGTGCAGTATCATCCCGAGGCTGCAGCCGGGCCGCACGATTCCGCCTACCTGTTCGGCCGCTTCCGCCAGATGATGGCGTAAGGAGTCGGCGTATTCCCAAGAAGCCCCGGACGGAAGTCCGGGGACTCCGCTTGGTGGCTGGGACCGGTCGCCATGCCGAGCGTCCAGAACATCGCAGGCATCCACACTCGCCTCGCAAGGCAAGCGTTACCGATGACGCCAGTAGTCGGGTTCGCGGCTGCAATGCGCTATTGCAACGACCACGATGGAAGCGGGACCATCGATGCGGTAGATGACCTGAAATGGGTATCCGCGGACGATGACGAATCGATGCCGGCCGTCGCAGGCGGGATGCCAGTTGGGCAGGGTGGCGATCAAAGTGATTGCAGAAGAGACGGCCGCTTCGAATCCAAGTGCTGCGCTGATGCTTCGTTCGGCGTACCACTGCATGGCCGCGACGTACTCGTCGTCGGCCGCCCGTAGGATCAGCACGTCAGCCATCAAGGCCGGCCTCTCGCCGGGCACGGGCCTGCACCTCGGGCCACGGTGAGGCGGTCATCCGGCCGGCGTCGTACTCGGACGATCTCCGCTGTACTTCCTTGATCCACTCCTCGCTTGGCCTTGGCCATGTGTCGGGCGATGTCTCATCCCACACCGTGTCAACGAGCCGGAGTCTGTCGGCCGGGCTCAGCGACTTCACCGCCGCGATAATTTCTTGCAGCGTAGTCATGTGGACCTCATTCGAGAGGAGATCGCCGACGGGTGGTCGGCAGGTTGGAAAAATTGTTGCATCCATAGGAATCCGTAGAACAGTATACAGATGTTTAGTATTTTTTCAAGCGGTTCGCAGGCATCTCGAAGCGTTCAGGAGGGGCGTTCGGAAACCTGCTGTATTCGTAGGAAACAGCGTTTTTTGACATTTGCCATCCGTGTGCCAGAGTTGCGTGAAGCTTTCGGGCGGCATCCCGGCTTCGCCCGCGGGAAATTTTCCGCGGTCCCCCCAGTCACTGCCAGCTTTTCTTTTGGAGGCTCAATTCATGAGTCGTTCGCTGTTTCTCTGCGGTCTTGCGGCCGTCCTGTCGTTTGCCGTCGCCTCGCTCGCCGACGCGGGTTTTGGCCATCATCGTCGTCAGGCTGATCCCGGCTGTGCGGCACCGGAAGGTGTTGGCTGCAGCCAGTTCGAGCCCGGTTGTGCTATCGAGCCTTCGTGCGGCCTCGAGCCCGACTGCGGTGCCGAGACCTGCTGCCCGACCAACCCCTGCATCAAATACCGACACAAGCATGCCCACAAGCACAAGTGTGCGAAGGGCTGCTGCGCGGAGCCGACCTACGAGACGGTCCTCAATCCGACGAGCCCGGAGACCTGCCAGACGGTGGCTGTGCCGGTCTGCCTGCCCGCCTGCTGCCAGGGCTGCCCCTGTGAGACCTCGCGGTGCACGCTGCTCGGCTGCGGCCAGGTGAAGTATGACTACGCCTGCGGCTGCTCGGTGATCATCCGCTTCCAGAAGCACGGCGACATCCTCGTCACCTACTCCGGCTTCTAGTCCGTCGGAGACGGGTCAGAGCCCTCCGTTTGAATCACAACGAGCCCGGCCGGGAGTCCTTCCCGGCCGGGTTTTTTGATCGCTATCCAACCATCCATGGTCATCATCTACGCGTTTTATCCGAATCGGCCGGAATTCATGCCGGTTCAGGCACGATGTTTCCGACGATTTCTCCGTGACGACTACGAGTTGCGGATCGTTAACTCCGCAACCAGTGAATCCGCGCGTGCCGACATTGCCACCACCGCTGCAGACCTCTCCTTGCAGACGCTGAACGTTGATGCCCCTGACAGATCGCTAGCGCCATCGCACGCGCACTCGCAACTCATTCACGGAGTGCTTCGCAATCAGCCGACGCCACCGCCGGGCTCGATCATCTGCCTGATCGATTCCGACATGTTCCTGCTGCGAGACTTTTCATTCCACGACTTTCTCGAAGGCTACGCGTTGGCTGGTCGCAAAGATCGTCGCGGCAACGTGCGGTATCTCGCTGGTTCGGGAATACTCGCCATCAACACGGCTCTCGTGCCATCGGTCACGGATCTGGATTTCACCCCCACGTGTATTGATGGCGTCCACACCGACACCGGCGGTGGCCTCTATCACTATCTGACGAGTCATCCGACCGCGGAGGCTCGTGGCTTCGCGTACTCAGGGAAAGTGAACATCAGGAACGGGAATCTCGCCTACCTGCCAGACGTATCCGGCTCTCAATACGACGACGGCTTTGCGATTGAAATCTGGGAGCATGCGTTTCTGCACTATGTCTCAGGATCCAATTGGGACAAGCGAGGCGGTGACTTCCACGAGCGCAAGTGGAGCTACGTGAACGCCCTCGTTGACGGGTGCATTGCCGGCACCACGACGCTCCCGACTTCGTCCTACGAATACAATCAGGTCGACATCTGGGATGCCCCGAGCTACCCCACGGATGTGACGTTTTTCACGCGCATCGGGCAGGACGGCCGCGCGTTCGAATCGGGGCCGTGGTACTTCGAGATTCTCAAGAGTGCCGCGCCCTGGCAGTGTGCCCGGTATCTGCCGCGGTGGTACACACGTTGGGTGCGGGGCAATTAACTGGGCAACAAGTGCGATGTCAGTCGCTGACGTAAGCCGTGTGTCGATCGTCATCCCGTGCTATGAGATGCATGGCAAGGGGGCGGAATATCTGGCATGCGCACTGCACTCCATCTTCCTGCAGGCGTGGAAGCACATCGAAGTGGTCGTGGCTGACAATGCGCAGGATGGGTCGATCACCCAGGTGGTCGAGATGTGGAGGCATCTCCTACCAATCGTGCACATCAGGCCCGGCACGAATCGATCGACGGACACTCTCAACGCCGGCATTCGAGAGGCTACCGGCGACGTGGTCCGCATCCTCTTTCAGGACGACCTGTTGTTTGGCCCGAACAGCCTCGGGCAGATGATGCAGGAGTTTCATCGAGGTGCGCGGTGGTGTGTGGGACGAC
>CANETO010000150.1 GCA_947440895.1 Planctomycetaceae bacterium
CGCTTTCGAGCACGTGGGACGGCACGTTCGACTACACCTTCATCGACAGCTACGGTCATATCGGAGGTGCCCGCCCCGCGATCGACGTCGACAACGTCATCGTCTCCGCCGAGCCACTCCACTCACTCGACAGCGCCGCCATCCTGGCCGCCTCCGCCGACCGACAGGCGGAGATCGCGTCCCTGCGAAGCACGCTCTCCGCACTGGACGCACGGGCGGATGCGGTCACAGCGGAGCTCCGTCAGCTCCTCACGGACGGTCCGGTGGAGATGGCCTACGGTATGGCGGAGGGAACCCCACACGACGCGCGGATCCAGATGCGAGGTGAACCGGCCGAGCCAGGTGCAGAGGTGCCGCGGGGCTTCGTCGCGGCGCTCGGAAACGCTGAGCTCGCGATCAGTCCAGCCGGAAGCGGCCGGCTCGAACTGGCTCAGTGGCTGACCCGTCCCGATCATCCGCTCACCGCACGGGTGATGGTGAATCGGATCTGGCAGCACCACTTCGGTCGCGGACTGGTCGCCACCCCGAACGACTTTGGCGTCCGGGGGCGGCCACCGACCCATCCAGAGCTCCTCGACTGGCTCGCCGCCGAGTTTGTCCGCAGTGGATGGTCTGTGAAATCGTTGCACCGGCAGATTCTCTCGAGCGCCACCTGGCAGCAGGCGACCGCCGTCTTGAAAGACGATCCGTCGTCTCCCGACACTCGCAGCCTGTATGTGGGATTCCAGCGGCGGCGGCTGGCGGCAGAGGAGATTCGCGACGCGGTGCTGGCGGTGAGCGGCGGCCTCGATCGATCGCGTGGCGAGGGGCATCCCTTCCCGCCGCCCTTCGAGTGGGGCTTTTCGCAGCACGGCCCCTTCAGCGGCATCTACGACCATGAGCGGCGGAGTGTCTACCTGATGACAAGCCGGCTCAAGCGGCATCCCTTCCTCGCCCTCTTCGACGGCGCCGATCCAAACGCCTCCACGGCCGACAGGCTGGGAACGACCGTGCCCACGCAGGCGCTCTTCTTCTTAAACGATCCGCTCGTTCATAGCGCAGCTGATGCCTGGGCCAGGCACCTGCAGACCACGTCTGCCGACCACGCCGGGCAGATCCGTGCTGCCATGTTCGCGGCACTCGGCCGCGAGGCCGACGAGGCGGCACTGGCGGCTGCTGGTCGGTTTCTCGATGCGTATCGAAAAGAGTTAGTCGACGGGGAAGATGCCGCCGTCACAGACAAGACCAATCCCGACCACGCAGCGCTCGCCGCCTGGCTGCGCACGCTGCTGGGCAGCAACGAGTTTCTCCACGTCGATTGAAGGCGCGGACGCCCCATACTTCTACCGCTGATCGCTGTCTCCCATGAACAACTGCACTCCGCCCGAACCTCGCCGCCGCGGCCTCCTGCGTTCCATGGCAGTGGGATCGATCCTCTGGCCGGCAATCGTGAACGAACTGCTTGCCGGCGACTCGCCATCCGGCGATCAGTCACTGGCAGCAGCCGACCCGCTGGCACCGCGTTTGCCCCATTTCCAGCCGAAGGCGAAACGAGTGATCTTCCTCCACATGAGTGGCGGCGTCTCGCATGTCGAGTCATGGGATCCGAAGCCGCGACTGGCAGCGGATGCAGGGAAGACGGTGACCGTGCCGGAGTTCCAGGGTCGCAAGGGGAGCTTTGAGATGTTTCTCAAGGGCCCTCAGTGGAAATTCGCGCCGCATGGCCGCTGTGGAACCGAGGTCAGCGAACTCTTCCCGCAGATGGCGAGATGCGTCGACGACCTGTGCGTGATACGCTCGATGAAAACTGACCACACGAATCACTACGAGGCGACGCTCGGCATCCACACCGGCTCCTTTACGTTCACCCGGCCGAGCATCGGTTCGTGGATCAGCTACGGCCTGGGAACCGAAAACCGCAATCTCCCCTCGTTCATCGTCATCGCTCCGCACTCTCCCTATGCCGGTAACCAAGTCTGGGGGAGCGACTTCCTCCCAGGAGCCCATCAGGGAACGCGGGTGGTGCCGGGGCCGGAACCGATCGCAAACGTCCGGAGGCGGAGCCGTTCGGAACGCCTGCAAGAGTTGGAGATTGCGGAGCTTGCTGCCATGAACCGCCGTCATCTCGCCGGCCGGGGCCCTGATCCGCTCCTGGCGGCACGGATCAAGTCGTTTGAAACGGCTTTCGGAATGCAGTCGGAGATGCCGGAGGCCTTCGATCTGTCGGGGGAGACGGCGGAAACGCTGCGGCTCTACGGTCTGGAGCCTGGAAGCACGCAGGGCTTCGCCTGGCAGTGCCTGGTAGCCAGGCGTCTGGCGGAGCGGGGTGTGCGGTTCATCGAATTGATCGATGTTGGATCATCGGCCAACTGGGATGCGCATGGCGACATGATGACGCATCTGCCTTTGGCGAAGAATGTCGACCAGCCGATTGCAGGGCTGCTCCAGGACCTGAAGCGTCGCGGGTTGCTCGACGACACGCTCGTGGTCTGGACGACCGAGTTCGGTCGCACGCCGTTCAACGCCGCGGCGAACGCAGCGGGGCGTGAACACCACCACTGGGTGTTCTCCTCCTGGCTTGCCGGTGGGGGTGTGAAGGGGGGAATCACCTACGGGGAGTCGGACGAACACGGCATCAACGTCGCGAAGGATCCGGTGCACGTGCACGACTTCCATGCCACGATCCTGCACCTGCTCGGCCTCGACCACACCCGCCTCACCTGGCGGCATGCCGGCCGCGACTACCGTCTCACCGATGTCCACGGTAGGGTGGTCGCCCCGATTATCGCCTGAACTGCGGTGGCAATCCCGGTGGCAGTCGTCGGCACGGACGTGGCCGCGAACCGGCTGTTTCGACACGCCAAACGTGACATCTGGCCCTCGAGGCGGACTGGCGGTAGACTTTCGCTCCTGCTGATTCGGAGGGTAAGCGAATTGGCCAGCGGTCTGACTCGAAATCAGATGCCCAGCAATGGGTTGTGGGTTCGAATCCCATGCCCTCCGCTCCCGTTCGTCGCAGGGTTTTGAATCTCGTGAATCTCGCGGTTGTGGATGCTCCAGGGCATCGAGCACCGCACAACGCCGGCGGCTCGGCCGAGGTCCGCCTGCAACGCTTTTGCCGAAAAGGCACGCCGTGCTGGCGAGGCGCCTCCGTGACGGACACGACGTCCGCCAGCGGCCTTCCTTGAGCCGCGGCCATCGTCTGCCGATTTCTCCTTACGGCACGCGGGTTTGTGAACGCCTTGGCCGGCCGTTCGCCCCCGTCAGGAGCGCAAGACAATGGAAAAAGACACATGGCGGATCGTTACCCGTGGCACGGACGGCGAACTCATCATTCGTGATTTCGACTCCCCCGAGCAGATCCTCCGCACGCACCTGCAGGTCGGGACCGACGACTGCAGCACCGACCTCGCCCTGCGGGGGGCCCCGATCTTCCGCTCGCTGGTCGGCCCGATGCCCGAAGGCCGTAACGTCGTCCGCTACGAGTCGCCCGAGGTGTTCGAGCACCTCACCAAGGAGTGGGCCGTGCCCAAGGCCCCCCGGAAGCGGATTCGCAAGACCGCTGCCGCCCGTCAGGCTGAAGCCGTTCTGGAACAGACACTTCCAGGATCCACCGATGACAGCGCCGGCTGAGACGATCTTCTCCCGGATCATCCGTCGGGAGATCCCGGCCCGCATCGAGCACGAAGACGACCTCTGCCTCGCGTTTCACGACGTGGCACCGCAGGCCCCCGTTCATCTGCTCGTGATTCCAAAGCGGGTGATCCCGTCGTTGGCCGAGGCCACCGCAGCCGACACGCCGCTTCTCGGCCATCTGGTGGCGGTGGCCTCGTCATGTGCCCAGAAACTGGGACTCGAAGACGGCTACCGGCTCGTCGTGAACTGCGGCAGTGACGGTGGGCAGACGGTGCCTCACCTGCACATCCACCTGCTGGGCGGCCGCCCCCTGACCTGGCCCCCGGGCTGACGCGGCTTCTGCCGACTCGGCCCCCGGTGATGCCGACCGACCTCTCGCTTGAGAGAGGGGACTGGCCGCCTTCAACAGGCCTTCCCTTGCCCCCATCAGTCTCAGCGGACGCCGCGGCTGGGGCCGCCGTGTCAGAAGTGGTTTGAACCTTTCGGTGCCTAGCTCCGTAAAGGCAATAACTGAGCAGACGGAGATTCGCGAGCGGCCCCCTTCCCAAGAGGCATCAGAACAGCCCGTTGGGGAATGGGAACGGGATCGTGCAGAGGTAAAATAAACTCAAGGGCCGGCAGCAGGAATCGCTGCTAAAGGAGCGGGCATGAATGCCACAGCGCGTTTCGTGTCGATCGCCACACCGCAACGCGGGTTGATCTCTCCCCACACTCTCGGTGCGGGGGCCTACGGTGAGGCTGCTTCCAGCCGTCGCCAGTCTCGGCCGACGGGATTCACGCTGATCGAACTGGTGGTGGTCACCTGCATTCTCGCGATTCTCTCGAGCATCACGCTCGGCGGAATGCAGAACGCTGCCCGCGCCAGCCGCCGCGACACCACCAAGTTCGTCATCCAGAAACTCAACGATGCACTCATGTCGCGGTGGGAGCAGTACGAGGATCTGGCGATACAAAAGAACCCGACCAACCTTAATCAGCTGAAAGAACTCCGTCGCATCATCTGCGAGGAGATGCCGGATACGTGGGAGGACGTGCCAGACTCTCCGGCGACGGCACTGACGCCGGCCGGCCAAGCCTACGCCGCGTACAAGAACACGCCTCCCTCCCCTTCGGCGGCCTATGCCGGCGCCGAGTGCCTCTACATGATCATCACCCAATCGGGAATGTTCCCCGATTTTCTGGAGCACATCCGGGCTGACCGGGTGGGCGACATCGATCAGGATGGCAAACTCGAATTTTTGGACGGCTGGAAGCGGCCGATCTCGTTCATTCGCTGGGCACCTGGGTTTCCCTCTCCGCTGCAGGAGCAGAATCCCGTCACGGCGCACGATCCCCTCGACCCCAACGACGTCGATGCCACGGCATTCGCACTGTTTCCGCTGATTTTCTCGGGCGGCCCCGATGCGTCGCTGAGCGATCCACTTTCCGATCCAACCGGTGGCTATGGGCTCGTCAGCCTCGTCGACGAAGCCGCCTCCTCTATGCCATGGCGGCCATCTCCTTCGCTGACCGGAAGCAACTCCCCCTGCACCTACACGCCGCCGCGAACAGACTCGAAAACGCCCGTGTTGGTGGGCGCCCCAGACCCTGCCAATCTCGACGCGTATCGAGACAACATCACCAACCACGACCTTCTCACCCGGTAGCCCCACCATGCACTGCCATGCAGGTTCGCTGCGTCGCGGCATGACTCTGGCCGAGTTGCTGGTGGTGGTCGTGATTCTCGGCCTGCTGTCGGTCGTTGTCTTGCCCGTACTCAACGGTCGCTCCGGCAAGAGGCAACTGGTCGATGCCGCCGAAGCCATCTCGGTGCATCTGGGCCAGCAGGCTTCCCGATCGCTCGGTTTGCAGAGTGGCGCAGCCGTTTGGTACGAGGCGGAGGCCACTGGCTCTGGCTCCGGTTCTGCGGTCGTGGCACTGCGGAGCGGCCGCCCGCGATCGGGTGTGTATGGTTCCACGATCGTTGATTCCCAACCCGGCTCAGGCAACGCAGACGTGACGCTTGCCTGTTCCAAAGACGTTCTCCCGGCCCCAATCGAGTTTGCTGGCATTCCCGCGGTATTCACCGCCTACAAAGACGAGTCGCACAGTTGGATCCAACTTGTCGACGCGGGCACGAACC
>CANETO010000151.1 GCA_947440895.1 Planctomycetaceae bacterium
AGTTGATCAAGAAGATCAAGTTCGCTCCGCCCAAGGCGGACAAATAAGGTCGCCGTGATTGAGGGCAACGCGCCGCCGGGGGCGGTGAAAGCCTCCGACTCGAGGGCAGGATAGCCCGACTCGCTCCGGCTTCCACCGACCCCCGGCTCCTCGAACGCGGGTGAGGACGTTCCGCGGCTGATCCTGTCCCTCGTGGCGGCAAGTTTTCAACTTGCCGAATGCGGGCTGTCCGTCAGCCGTCACTCAGCCGTCCCTTCACCGACGCGGGTGGAACTTCTCATGAATGCTCCGCAGGCGGGTGGCGTCGACGTGGGTGTAGCGCTGCGTGGTGGCGATGCTTGCATGGCCGAGCATCTCCTGCACGTGCCGAAGATCGACACCGCCGGCCACGAGGTGGGTGGCGAAGCTGTGCCTGAGCGTGTGAGGCCCAATGTCGGGTGGTACTCCAGCCTTGTCCGCGTGCCGCCGCACGATCTCCCAGATTCGCATGCGCGAGAGCCGGTTGCCCCGCGAGGAGAGGATCACCCAGGAAGGATTCGAGCCGGCGTGGGCGGCGAACGCCGGGCGGGTGTCTTTGATCCAGGCTCTTAGCGCCACGATTGCCCGCCTGCCCAATGGCACGACCCGCTCCTTGTCCCCCTTGCCCCGGCAGGTGCAGAAGCTCTCACCCAGATGCACGTCGGTCAGGCGAAGGGTCGACACCTCCGAGGCGCGGCAGCCGGTTGCATAGAGGAGTTCCAGCAGTGCCTTGTCGCGTCGGCCTGAGGGACTGCCCGTCTCCGGGCTCTCGAGCAGTCGGTCGACCTGCTCGGGCGAGAGGGTGCCGGGGATGACGTCTGCGCGGCGGCCTGCCGTGAGCAGCTCGGCGGGGCTCTCCCGCACCACGCCCTCCAGCTGCAGAAACGCGAAAAACGTGCGGAGCGTGGCCGCCTGGCGGGCGACGCTCGCTCGGGCCAGCCCTCGTTTGGAGAGGGCCGCCAGATAGTCGCCCAAGTCCCGCACGGAGAGCGTCGTCGGATTGCCCGCGGCCAGCCAGGCGGAGAAATCGCGCAGGTCACGCTGGTAGGCCTGCTGCGTATTGACCGAGAGGGCCCGCTCATGGCGGACGTACTCCAGGAACCGTCTCACCAGAATACCGGTCGAACCCCCCTCGGCCGCCGCTGCCGGGCCTGTATCGAGAATGACACGGCGGGGTTTGCGGCCGGGCTTCTCGTGTGCGGTCATGGGAGCGTCCGCGGCTTACGGATCGTAGCCAAGGTTCGGCGACAGCCACCGCTCGACCTCGGCGACCGCCATGCCCTTGCGGGCCGCGTAGGACTCCGCCTGGTCGCGGGTGATGCGGTCCACTGCGAAGTATCGGCTTTCCGGGTGGCCGAAGTAGAGCCCGCTCACGCTGGCTGCCGGAAACATCGCAAAGCTCTCCGTCAGCGAAATGCCGGCGGCATTGTTGGCGTCGAGCCACTGAAAGATCGCCTGCTTTTCCGTGTGATCCGGGCAGGCCGGATAGCCGGGGGCCGGCCGGATGCCCCGGTATTTCTCCTCGATCAGGTCATCGGTCGAGAGGGACTCGTCGCGGCCGTAGCCCCATTCCCGGCGAACCTTCGCGTGCAGCCATTCGGCGCATGCCTCGGCCAGCCGATCGGCGATGGCCTTCACCAGAATCGACGAATAGTCGTCATGGTCGCGTTCGTACCGCGCGCAGAGCTCGTCGCAGCCATGCCCTGTGGTGCAGGCGAACGCGCCGATGTAGTCCGTGCGACCGCTCTCCAGCGGTGCCACGAAGTCGGCGAGCGCATGGAACGCCTCCTGCCCCTTTCGCTCCCACTGCTGCCTGAGTGTGTGCACCCGGCCGAGTTCGGCCCGCCTCGTGTCGTCGGTAAAGAGCACGATGTCGTCGCCGGCCGAGTTGGCGGGAAAGAAGCCGTAGACGGCCTTGGAAACGAGGGCTTCGTCCCGAATGATCATCTCGAGCAGGTGCTGGGCGTCGTCGAAGAGCTTTGTGGCCTCCGTACCCACGACCGGATCGGTGAAGATCTGCGGATACTTCCCCTTCAGTTCCCACGACATGAAGAACGGCGACCAGTCGATGAATGGCACCAGCTCGGCCAGCGGCACGCGATTGACCTGCCGCACGCCGACGAACTCGGGCGTGTCGATGGTGGTGGTCGCCCAGTCGGTCGTCCACCGCTTGGCGCAGGCCGTCTCGTAGGGCACGAGTTTCGTCTGCTGCCGCTGCTTGAAGTTCTCGACGTCGCGTTTCTGCGCCTCGCGGTTGGCCTGTGCGAAGGCCGTGCGCGAGTTGGGGTTGAGCAGCTTCTCCACGACGCCGGCGGCCCGCGAGGCGTCGGTGACGTGAATGACGTCGCCTGTGTATTTGGGCGCGATCTTCACCGCCGTGTGCCGAGCCGAGGTGGTCGCGCCGCCGATCAAGAGGGGCAGTTTCAGCCCCTCGTGCTCGAACTCCTGGGCGACCTGCACCATCTCGTCGAGGCTCGGCGTGATCAGGCCGCTCAGTCCCACGATGTCGACCTGTTGGGCCTTCGCCTCCTCGATGATCTTCGTGCAGGGCACCATCACCCCCAGGTCGATCACCTCGTAGCCGTTGCAGCCCAGCACCACGCCGACGATGTTCTTGCCGATGTCGTGCACGTCGCCTTTGACGGTGGCCATCAGCACGCGTCCGCGTTTTACCGCCGCCGCCCCCTGCGCCTTCCGCTCTTCCTCCATGTAGGGCAGGAGATGGTTGACGGCCCGCTTCATGACGCGGGCGCTCTTCACGACCTGCGGCAGGAACATCTTCCCTTCGCCGAACAGATCGCCCACCGTCTGCATGCCCCGCATCAGAGGGCCTTCGATGATCTCCAGGCTCGTGGCGAAGTGCTTCCGGGCGTCCTCGACGTCTTCTTCCACATGATCGGCCATGCCCTTCACGAGCGCGTGTGCAAGCCGGGCCTCAACGTCGAGGCTCCGCCAGGCGTCGGCCTTGGCCGTGTCGGCCGGATCCCGCTTCTTGACCGTCTCGGCGTATTCAATGAGCCGGTCGGTAGCGTCGGGCCGGCGGTCAAAGAGCACGTCCTCGATCCGTCCCAGGAGGTCCTTGTCGATATCCTGATAGATCGCCAGTTGGCCCGCGTTGACGATGCCCATGTCCATGCCGGCCTGGATGGCGTGGTAGAGAAACGCCGAGTGCATCGCCTCGCGGACCGTCTCGTTGCCGCGGAAGGAGAAGGAGATGTTGCTGACCCCCCCCGACACCTTCACCAGCGGCATTGCCTGCTTGATCCGCCGCGTTGCTTCGATGAAGTTCAAGGCATAGCGGTTATGTTCCTCGATGCCGGTGGCCACCGTGAGGATGTTGGGGTCGAAGATGATGTCTTCGGGAGCGAAACCAGCCTGTTCCGTGAGCAGGTTGTAGGCCCGCTGGCAGATCGCCACGCGACGTTCGACGTCGGTGGCCTGCCCCTCCTCGTCGAAGGCCATGACGACGACGGCGGCGCCGTAGCGGCGGATCGTCCTCGCGTGTCTCAGGAACGTCTCCTCCCCCTCCTTGAGGCTGATGGAGTTGACGATGCCCTTGCCCTGGATGCACTTGAGCCCGGCTTCCAGGACCTCGAATCGCGAACTGTCCACCATCACGGGCACGCGGGCGACGTCCGGCTCGCTGGAGAGGAGCGTGAGGAACTTCGTCATCACGGCCGGGCCGTCGAGCATCCCCTCGTCGACATTGACGTCGATGATGTTGGCACCGTTCTCCACCTGCTGCCGGGCAACGCTGACGGCCTCCTCGTAGCGTTCCTCCTTGATGAGGCGGGCGAAGGCCCGCGAGCCGGTGACGTTGGTCCGTTCGCCGATCACCGTAAAGCTGCTCTCCGGACGGAGTTCGAGCATTTCGAGACCGGAATAACGGCTCCGTCGCTCGGGCGTCGCGGGCTTCCGCGGTGGATGCTTCGCGACCGCCTCGGCGATCGCCTTGATGTGGGCCGGCGTCGTGCCGCAGCAGCCGCCGATGATATTGAGCCAGCCCTCGCGCGCGAATTCACCGAGCACGCTGGCCATCGCCTCGGGCGTCTCGTCGAAGCCGCCCAATGCGTTGGGAAGGCCGGCATTCGGATAGCAGCTGACCAGCCGGGGGGTGATTCTCGACAGGTCGGCCAGGTACGTCCGCAGCTTTTCAGGGCCGAGCGCGCAGTTGATGCCCACGGTCAGGAGGTCGACATGGCTCAGGCTCGTCCAGCAGGCCTCGACCGTCTGCGCGGAGAGTGTGCGGCCCCCCTCGAAGACGGTGAACGACGCCATCACCGGTAGGCGAACGCCTGTGTCGCTAAACACCTGCTCGATGGCATAGAGGCAGCTCTTGAGCACGAGGGTGTCGAAGGCGGTTTCTGCCAAGAGGAGATCAACGCCACCCTCGATCAGCGCCTCGATCTGCTCGCGGTAGGTAGCCACCATCTGGTCGAACGTGACATCGCGATGACCGGGGTCGGCGACGTTGCCGGCGATCGAGAGTTGTTTGTTGGTCGGCCCGATCGACCCGGCCACGAACCGCGGCCGGTCGGGCGTCTTGGCTGTCGCGGCGTCTGCCGCCTCGCGGGCCAGCCGGGCCGCTGCGAGGTTCATTTCGCGGGTGCGGTCGGCCAGACCGAAGTCTGCCAGGGCCAGGCTCGTCGCCCCGAACGTGTTGGTCTCGACGATGTCGGCGCCCGCCTCGAGGTAGGCCGCATGGATGCCTCGAATCGCGTCCCCCTGCGAGAGCACGAGCACGTCGATGCAGTTCTTCAAATCCTTGGGGTGGTCGCGAAAGGGAATGCCGCGGAATCCCTGCTCGTCGAGCCCCAGGGCGTGCACCATGGTGCCCATCGCCCCGTCGAGGACGGCAATGCGGTTGGCCAAGAGGGCGTGAAGGGAAGCGACGCGGGCGGACGGATTGGAAGGAGGCATCAGGTGTCTTGTGGCTTGTTG
This sequence comes from Planctomycetaceae bacterium, assembly GCA_947440895.1. Lineage (GTDB taxonomy): Bacteria > Planctomycetota > Planctomycetia > Pirellulales > UBA1268 > CAMCQY01. Next base: position 4,960 of record CANETO010000151.1, read on the forward strand.
GGAACGGAATGGAATCTGGACGAGGGCCGTGGGCCTGCCATGGAAACGGTCATGATCGGCACATTCTGCCAAGTCGAATGATACTTTGCCCTTGGATCATAGGCGATTGGGTGGATAGGGCGCACTACGCAGGGATGGGTGGGCGTCAGCCCCGCGGACCTTGCCGCAGCGGGGGAGCGGGTCCGGGGGCCTGGCCCGGCGTTCAAGGGGCCTGCAGCATGGTGACGATGCAGAGCCTGGGGAATGTGCAGGTCGAGGGGTGAGTGACGTCTATGGAGCTATTAGCCTGCATTCCGGAACTCCCGATCCAGGCTGACTCCGTGGTGGCGGCGGTTTCCGAGCCTCCGCGGCCGGCGGAGGTGCCCGTGGCGGCGAGCCCGACTCCGGTGCCTGCGGACTCCACGGAGGTGGATCTTCCGGCATCCGTCTCCCCTGCCCCGCGGAGCGGTGCGGCCGGCCGGCGTTCCCCGAGCCGATTCCCTCCCCCCTCCATCATCGCGTTGGTGGCCGTGGCGGCCGTTGTCTGGGCCGCCGCCTGGCGCAACGATCGGCTCCGGCTGGAGGCAGCCAGACAGCAGCGGCCGGAACGGCTGGCGCAGGAGTTGCCTGCGACGGCTGGTCCAGACCGGAGCCTCACGCCATGACTCGAGCCACCACCGCACTCGACGCGGTCGATCGTGCCTTTCTCTGGCATGCCGACCAGTCGCGTCGTCAGCCCCCGCGACCGCCGCAGGCTCCGAGCGTTGGCGGAGAGGAGACCGTGAGGGAGGCGGCC
>CANETO010000152.1 GCA_947440895.1 Planctomycetaceae bacterium
ATACTCGAGCCCCGATTTTCCCTCGTGCATCGGGAGGATGTCCCGTTCGTGATTCGCGAGACGGCACGAAAGCACCAGCATTCAATCGCGGAGATGACCGTCTGGCGGCTGAACAAGTAAGCGTTTCACAGCATGGCCGCGAGCACGCTGCGAAGTTCCGCTGGCGTGAGCGTGACCGGGTTTCCCCGCATGCTTGCACCGCCCGAATGCTCGGCGAGCCAGTCGAGTTGGCCGGCTGTGACGCCGAGTTCTGATAGCCGACGCGGCACACCCGATTCGTTGCAGAGTCGCTCGATCCGTTCCACGAAGGCGTCCGCCGCGGCTGCTTGAACAGTCGATGCAGCTGGATTGACCGCCCGCTCGAGCATCGCGAAACCGTGCTCCGAGGCCGTTCGATTGACCCGCATCGCGGTCGGCAGCATAACGGCACACGCCACGCCGTGAGGCGTGCTCCAGCCGATCCCAAGCGCCGCCGCCACGCCGTGTGCCATGCCGAGGCCCGAGTTGGTGAGCGCCATGCCAGAGAGCAGGGCAGCATGGCTCATCGCTGCCCGGTCGGCCGCCCGGCTGTCGGTCCACTGCTGCGTATCTTCGCCCTCCGGCTTTGGCAGCAGGAGCCGCGGCAGCGCATCGATCGCCCGCGGCAGCGATTCCAGCACGAGGCACCTCGGCAGCGGTTGCTGAAACCGGCAGATGAATGATTCGATCAGTTGCGTGATGCAGTCGAGCCCGGAGGCGGCGATGGTGGCCGGATCGCAGGAGGCCGTCAGGTCAGGATCGACCAGCGCCACCCTGGGCACCATCATCGGGCTCCGCATGCTCTTCTTGAACCGCCGCCGTGGGCAGGAGATCACCGCATTCCGTGTCGCTTCGGCGCCGGTGCCGGCTGTCGTGGGCACCGCCACCACCGGGAGCGGCCACTGCCCGATCGTGAGGCCGCGGCCGACGCCCTCCAGATGGTCGACGACGAGAGTATCGAGACGGGCTTCACGATCAGGGCCTGAAGCGAGCCCTGCCGGCATGTTGGTCGCCAGCGCCGCCACCGCTTTGGCCAGATCGATCGTCGCCCCTCCTCCCACCGCCACCACCACGACGCCGTCGCGGTCCTCGGAGGCGATGGCGGCCAGAGCCGCGGCCACCTGGTCGACCGTCGGTTCGCCGTTGCTGGTCGCGACGATCCGGGAGTCGATCCCGCTGGCCGTCAGGCTGGCAGCGATCCGCTCCCACGCTCCGGAAGCGGCCAGGCTCCGTCCCCCGCCGATGATCCACGCCCGGCGTCCCAGCAGTGCGACCGTGCTGCCGATCTCAGCGATCCGACCGGCGCCGAACCGGATCAAGGGCGGCGTGGCGAAATCGTAGGCGGTAGGGGCATCATCCATGGACCGTGTCATGGTGGTATCATACCCTGCTCATAATCATGACAGATCCTCTGGCAATTCCAGTCTGCCCGCACCCAATCGTGGGCTCTATCCGTCCGCCGGGCTCCAAGAGCATCACCAATCGGGCGCTTGTCTGCGCCGCGCTCGCCAAGGGCGAGAGTCTGCTCACCGGCGTGCTCGACAGTCAGGACACGCGGGTGATGGCCGCGGGGCTGGCAGCGCTCGGCATCGGCGTAGTCACCGACTGGCCGCGGGGGGAAATCCGCGTGACGGGTGCCGGCGGGGCGGTGCCCGCCAGCGAGGCGTTGATCGATTGCGCCGCCAGTGGCACGACCATCCGGTTTCTTTCGGCAGTCTGTGCGATCGGCCACGGTATGTACCGGCTCGACGGCACGCCCCGGATGCGGAAACGGCCGATAGGCGATCTGCTGGAGGCGCTCCAGGCGTTGGGCGTCGACGCCACGGCCGAGAGCCCCGGTGGATGTCCGCCGGTGGTGATCCGTTCTCAGGGAATCCAGGGTGGGACTGCCAGCGTGCGGGGGAATACGTCGAGCCAGTTTGCCAGCGGACTGGCGATGGTGGCTCCGTGCACGCCGCAGGGGATGCAGATCACTTTTGCGGGCAGGCTCGTTTCGCTCCCCTACGTCGAGATGACTCGGCGCGTGATGAAATCGTTTGGTGCCGAATGCATTCCGGACGGTGATCGTGGCTGGCAGATCGCGGCCTCCGGCTACCTCGGCCGCACGTATGCAATTGAGCCAGATGCCTCGGCCGCCAGCTATTTTCTGGCTGCGGCTGCCATCACCGGCGGCAGTGTGCGGGTGGAGGGATTGTCTCGGCGGAGCATGCAGGGTGACGTCGGCTTTGCCGATGCTCTGGCCCGCATGGGCTGCACGGTTGCCTGGAACGACGGCCCCGATGAATCGATCACTGTGACCGGCCGTGCGGTCCGCGGCATCGACATCGATATGAATGCCATCAGCGACACGGTGCCGACCCTCGCCGTGGTGGCGCTTTTTGCCGACGGTCCCACGACGATCCGCAACGTCGCCCACATCCGCGACAAGGAGACCGATCGGATCGGTGATCTGGCCTGCGAGATCCGTCGCCTCGGTGGTACGGTGGCGGAACATGCCGACGGGCTCACCATCACTCCGGGTCATCAGCAGGGAGGTGGGCGCGGCGCAACTGTCGCAGGCGGGCTCCACGCCGCGACCGTCCACACCTACGACGACCATCGCATGGCGATGAGCCTCGCCCTGGTGGGGCTGCGGGTACCGGGTGTCTGTGTTGCCGACCCGGCGTGCGTGGGGAAGACCTTCCCCGAATACTGGGATCGCCTCGCTGCGATCACTCGCCCGACTGGCCCAGCATGACGGCGGCCCGTTCGATCAGTTCATCGACAATCGCCGACTGGGGCCGGTCTGCCACGGAGGAGATGCCGCTGCCGGTAGCCGCATCGCTGGCGATAAACCCGCCGCAGCAGTGCTCGCAGTAGACGCGTCGGCCCAGCAGCCTGACCCGGATCCGGAGGTTGCGGCCACAGACAGGGCAGTTTTGGTGGTAGCAGACTGGATTGCCTTCCTGCTCCGCGGTGTCCTGGGCGTTGAACTGATGGGTGTTTTGATCGTGATCCATCGGAGTTCCCCTCAGCGTGTGAGTGGCGTCGAAATGATGACAGATGGGGTGATCGATCGTCGGGTGAAGTCTGGCGGGGTATTGAACGACCCCCCCAGAAGGCTGTAGTCTATGTCCCGGGCGCCCCACCGGCAATTCCTTGAACGATGAGAATTTGGCGAGCCTTCTTGAGGCCCGCGGGGGCCGTTCAGTCTGGCCGTCGGTCAGGGATGACTTTTTCCCCGACCGGCTAGAATAAAGGCTTACCGGCGTCATTGGCCGTCTCTGTCGCCCCGGCGGCAGGCGGGAGGGTCGCCGCCACCCACGAGCCCGGCTCGCTCCCAGATCGGGTCATGTCATGCTGCACCGCCCGTGGTCGATGCCGCTGGTGCTGCTCTTCTGGCTCGTCAGCAGCGGCTGGCTGCTCGTGACGAAAATCATGCCCTCGCTCACGCCCGGATCGCCGCCGGGTTATCAGGCGTTCTACACCGAGGAGAACCGACTCGTTCCGGTGGCCTGGACGGTTCTCTTGAATGACCGGCCGCTGGGCTGGGCCACGAGCCAGTCGGAGCGGACGGAAGAAGGGGGGATCGAGGTGGAGAGTCTGCTTCATTTCGAACGACTCCCCATCAAAGAAGTGCTTCCGGCATGGGCCACGAAGCTCTTGCCGCAGTCAGTCGATGCGGACGCTGCGATGCCAGTCGACGCCCGGGGACAGTTGTCGATCGACCGGAAAGGTGATCTTCGGTCGTTTCGTTCGACAGTGAACCTGCCGGCCCCTGCGGGCTCTGTGTTTCTCGACGGCCGGGTCGACAAGGGTGAGGTGACCGTCGATGTCCGGGCCAACGGCATGAGTTACACGGTCTACCGGCAGCTGCCGAACCGGTTGACGATTCGAGATGAACTCATGCCGCAGGCCATGCTTCCCGGCCTCTATCAGAACCAACAGTGGACCGTTCCTGTCTACAGCCCGCTGCGGGCCGGACGGGCCCCGATTCAGATTCTTCGAGCCACGGTCGTCGGGCAGGAGTCGATGTTCTGGGAAGACCATTTGGTGCGTGTCGACGTCGTGCACTACCTCGACGACGCGTCGCCCCATCGTGATCCGGTCTGCCGTCTGTGGGTCGATCGCAGTGGCAGGGTGCTGAAGCAGGAATCGCTCCTGCTCGGTTCCAAGCTGATGTTCGTCCGGCGATCCGACCAGGTCGCCGCAGACTTGATCGACTCCGCCCGTTCACCGGTGGAGGGCGAGCCACGGCCCTCCGAGGCGTCGACCGTGCCCCCGGTGACAACCGAAGAGGTAGCTCGATGATTGAGTTCGACTGCGTCACCCGAACCTATGGCCCCAAGCCGGCCGTGACGGACCTGAGCCTCTCTATCCCCCGCGGGCAGCTCTTTGCGCTGCTGGGGCCCAACGGCGCCGGCAAGACCACCACGATCAAGATGCTCGTGGGGCTCCTGCGTCCTTCGCGTGGCACCGTCCGCATCTGCGGGCACGATCTGGTGAAGGAGACCCGGGCCGCCCATCTGCACACGGGGTATGTGCCGGATGAGCCCACGCTCTACGACAAGCTCACCGGACGGGAGTTTCTCTGGTTCATCGCCGACATGTTCGGCATGCCGCGGAGCATCGCGACGGAGAAGATCGGCCGGGAGATCAACCACTTCGAGCTGGCCGACTATGCCGACGATCTCGCGGAGAGCTACTCGCTCGGCATGAAACAGCGGCTTGTGTTCGCCGCGGCGCTGCTCCACGATCCCGACGTGCTCGTGCTCGACGAGCCGATGGTGGGGCTCGATCCGCGGAGCGTTCGGATCGTCAAGGATCTGTTGCGGTCTCGGACACGGGAGGGCATGACCGTTTTTATGTCGACGCACACGCTCGCCATGGCGGAGGAACTCGCGGATCGGGTCGGCATCATGGTTCGCGGGCAGTTGCGGTTTCTCGGCACCGTTGCCGAACTCCGCGATCAGGTGGCCACGGGGACCACGAGCCTCGAGGATCTCTATCTCGAACTCACGACCATGCTGCCGGCCGCGTCGTCAGCCACATCCCCGCATGGGCCACACGGCACGCCATGAGAGACACACCCGGCAGCGGCATGCAGGCCGCGTCGTGCCAGCTGATGACGGCCGAGGCTGAATCCCGGGCGTTGTCGCGACTCCGTGCCACGATCGCATGGCAGACGCTGCGGTCGATGCTCTCGGAGGCGCGGCTACGAGTGGCGTTGGTCGTGCTGCTCAGTGCCGTCTTCTGGGGGCTGCTCTACGGCCTGTTCTTCGAGGCGTTCTCGTTCCTCGAATCGATTCATGCCGAGGTGATCTCGCTCCTCTTCAATACGTTTTTTTCGTCGTTGATGATCATGCTCGTGTTCTCCACGGGAATCCTGCTCTACGGCACCATGTATTGTTCTGACGAGGCGCGTCGCCTGCTCACGCTTCCGGTCCGGGCCGAGGCGATCTACGCTCACACGTTTGTCGAGGCGATGTGGTTTTCCAGTTGGGGATTCATCCTTTTGGGCAGTCCGATGCTCGTTGCGTATGGCATCGTGCGGGGGGCGCCGTGGACCTATTATCTGCTGCTCCTGCCTTTCATGGTGTCGTTCGCCCTGATTCCCGCATCGCTCGGCGGCATGCTCTGCATGGCGGCCGTCGTCTGGCTGGGGCGACTGCGAGTGCAGGCGCTCGCGATGCTGCTGGTGGTGATGGTCGCAGGGGCAGGGTGGCTG
>CANETO010000153.1 GCA_947440895.1 Planctomycetaceae bacterium
CCCCTCCCTCCGGTGACACTCGTCGATCCCAGCCAAAACAGCCCAAGGAACCCCCGCTGATTGCCGCACAGTAGGATTTCTGCTTCCGGCGGGTGCCACCTTGGTTTACTGTGCGTCTCATGGCAAGCTCCCCGGATATCGTCATCACAGGTGTCGGCGTCGTGTCGCCCATCGGCATTGGCAGCAGCGCCTTCTGGTCGTCACTAGCCACCGGCACGAGCGGCATCCGCCCAATCGACCTGTTCGATTCCAGCGGCCTGCGGAATCCCTACGGCGGACAGATTCCCGATTTCGATCCGAAGCGTTATGTCCGACCGCGGAAGAGCCTCAAGGTGATGAGCCGCGACATCCAGATCGGCTTCGCTGCCGCCGACCTCGCCATGGCCGACGCCAGCCTGGCTCCAGGCGGCACCGAACCAGAGCGGTTTGGCGTGGTGGTCGGCGGCGACATGATCTATGCCGACATCGAGGATCTGGAACTCACCTACCGCCGCTCTGTTCGCGATGGTCAGTTCGACTTCGGTCTGTGGTCCGAGGCGATCCAAGAGGAAGTGCACCCGCTCTGGCTGCTCAAGTACCTTCCGAACATGACCGCCTCCCACATTGCGATCGCCCACGACGCCCGCGGGCCGAACAACACGATCGTGCTGGGGAACGTGTCGAGCCTCCTGGCAGTCGGCGAGGCGGCGAGCATCATTCGCCGGGGCTGGGCCGACGTCATGCTCACCGGCGGCACGAGCTGCCGGCTGCATCCGACGGCGCTGGTGGCCCGGGGAGAGTCCATGCTCGCACGCCACACCGACGATTACCGCCGGATCTGCCGGCCCTTCGATCGCGACCGCACCGGCACGCTCGACGGCGAGGGTTCGGCTATCTTCGTGCTGGAATCGCGGGAGCATGCCGAACGCCGCGGAGCGCGGATTCGCGGCCGTATCCTGGCGTCAGCCGCCCGCTGCGAACCACGGAGCCCCTTGAACACCCGTACGGGCGCATCCCTGCGGCTGGCCATCCGCGCCACGCTCGAACAGGCCGGACTCGTTAGCGAAGATCCTCGATCGACACTCGGCCACGTGAATGCCCACGGCATCGGCTCGGTCGATGCCGACCGCATCGAGGCGGCAAACATCGTCGCCGAACTTGGCAGCACGCCGGTCACGGCCCCCAAGAGTTATTTCGGACACCTCGGCGCCGGTGGCGGTGCCGTGGAACTGGCGGCAAGCGTGCTGGGCCTGGAGGCGGGGCTCGTGCCGCCGACGCTCAACTACGAAACACCCGACCCACTCTGCCCGGTGAACGTGGTGCACGATGAGCCGCTGGCAGGCCGGCCCGGCACAGCGATTGCCGTCAACGTCTGCACGATGGGCCAGGCCGCCGCCGTGCTCGTCGCAGCCCCAGACTGAGTGCCTTGCCGCCCTGCCGTAGTCACCAGCCGACTGATGGTCACCAGGAGCCTTCCACGCCCATCGACAAACCGTTGTAAAATACCTGGCCTCCACCATCGATGGAATTGGGCCGCACGTTGTCGAGATTGAACTGCCGGGTGGCGGTGGCGATGCCGGCCACCCACAGAAAGTCATAGCCAATCTGAACCGCGAAGTTGGGCGTCACCTGCCAGCCGCCCAGGATCGAGAGATCGCCGATGAACCCTGGCCCAATCTGGTCTGCTGCCTGCTGCCAACTGAAAGCACCACGGGCAACCGTCGTCGTGGACGGCGGGGGCGGCAGCGTGTTGATGCCGGCCGCCTGCTGTTGGTTGGCTGCAAAGCTGACGGCCGGCGTCACCCGACCACGGAGCCCCCAATAGTAATGCTCGTTCTGACTGATCAGTTCACTCCCCAGGTTCAAGCCCCACAGCAAGTTCTGCGTCTGGATGTCATACCGACCGCTGTACTGGCTGGACGATACGTCCGGACGGCTGCTGGCAAACGTAAACGTCTCGTTCACACTGGCCAACCGCGTGCCGACCAGGATTGCCGGTAGCCAGCCCCGCTCGGCGTGCCGTGCCCAGCCGCCGTTGGGCGACATGATCAGCTTGTCGCGGCCCAGCCGACGGTCGAGTTTGTAGTTGAGTTCGATGCTGTTGTAGTTGGAGCTGATTGTCGAGTTGTACGTCTGCGCAGCGGTGAATCCTGGCAGCCCCGGCAGGATGGTGCCCGCCAGCGGCGTCACCAGGTACGACCTCGGCCTGGCGTTGTAGCTGTCTTGGACGAAGAAGCTCAGGCCGCCGTAGTAGGTGAATTCGAGCGACTCATCCCGGTCGAGATCGTCGCGACCAAAGTGTTCGCCGATCGTCAGCCGTGCCCCGGGCACAAGGTCCCACGGAATGCCCGTCGTGACGAACGTGCCCGCCAGATTCCGGTTGGCGGGCACGATCCCCACAACCGATGGATCGTAGCCCATCACGCGGCGGTAGTTTCGGCTGCGGCTCATCATCAGCACTTCTGCTGACCCATACCATTGGCCGCTGGAAAACCATTTTCCAGAACTGATCTCGGCGGGCATTTCCTCCAGTGCGAAATCCTGCACCCGCAGCCCATCCGCGGCGCGGGCCGACACCTCTTCGATGAAATCCGGGCTCATCGCTTCGCGGGCGAGCACTTCTTCCGGCTCAACCAGCATGCCCGGGGCATCGGGAGTCGCCTCTTCGGCCTCGGCATCGCTCGGCAGCACCATGTCAGGGCTCATGGCGTCCTGCAGCAGCGAGACATCCTCTTCATCCTCCTTTGCCTGCGCCTGCACGGCCACTACCGCCGTCATCAGCATCAGCACCAGCACCAGCACGAACCCCGTGAGAGAACGCGATCCCGAGAGCCATGCCTGGATGGGCAGGTGTCGCTCGGAACGATCTGTGGCAATGGTGATCACGGGCCGGTCGCGGTCGGGGAAAGGAATGTCGGTCCGCAGAATCGTCATAGTCGCTAGAGTCCATCGTCATGCTCCCAGTCGCTTCCACACTCAATCTCGCTAATTTCATTGGCTTCCTGCCCTTCTTGCCCAGTTTTCCAGGCCACGGCCCCGCTCCAGGGAGGCCGCCGGAATGCAACGAGCCAGAGGCCTGCGAGCGTCATGTTCCGCACAACCGGCCGGAATCCGTGAGGGTTTGAGTCTGCCGGCCCGTTGATTCGATGAAATCAATGACGAAGCCGGTGGCGGCGCCGTGCTCGGAGGAGTCGATGCGGTTCAAACGACATCACATTCTGCTTGGAGGGCTGCTGCTCTTTTTTGCTGGCGTGCAGTTCCGGCTCGTCGACTCGTTCACCCTCAGCGAGCGATCGAGCTCTTTCATCTCCGCCCAGCTTGGCGACAAGGGAAGCATGCAGTCTCTCGCACTCTGGCCGAACACCCTCTCCCGGAAGGTCGTCAAGCCGCCCCGCTGGCTGGGGCTGGCACTGATGTCGGTGGGCTCGGTGCTGACGCTCAAGAGCCTGTCGATGAAAGCAGTTGCCTGAACGCTGGCGGCGGGTGCGTCTGACCGGTAGCGGTGGCCTACGCCACGACGTCCCGGATGACGTGGCCATAGACGTCGGTGAGCCGCATGTTGCGGCCACTGAATCGGTAGGTCAGTTGCGTGTGGTCGACCCCCAGCAGGTGCAGCATCGTGGCGTGGAGGTCGTGGATCATGAACTTCTTTTCAACGACCCGGTAGCCGAAGTCATCGGTGGCACCGGTGACCGTTCCCCCCTTCACGCCCCCACCGGCCATCCACATCGAAAAGGCCTGCGGGTTGTGGTCGCGGCCATCCGAGCCCTGGGAGAACGGCGTCCGACCAAATTCACCGCTCCAGACCACCAGTGTGGAATCGAGCATGCCACGATCCTTGAGATCTCGGATCAGGGCCGCGATCGGCTGGTCGACCGCCCGGGCGTTGTTGGCATGCCCCTCGCGGAGTCCGCCGTGCTGATCCCAACGGTCGGCGTTGATCGCCGGGCAGGTGAGCTCCACGAACCGCACGCCTCGCTCCACCATCCGTCTGGCCAGCAGGCATTCGGCGCCAAAGATCTGCGTCGGCTTGTACTCCGCCTCGAGCCCGTAGGACCGTTTCGTTGCCGCAGACTCTCCCGACAGCTCCAGCAGGTCCGGCACTTGCGTCTGCATGCGAAACGCGAGTTCCTGATTGGCGATGGCGCTTTCCAGTGCGTCTGAGGCTTCTCCGCCGGCTGCCGTCCGCTCCGAGAACCGACGGTCGAGCCGGCGGGCAAGATCGAGCTTCGCCAGTTGGTGCTCCGCCGACTTTTCGAGCGGCTTCATGTTGGCCAGTCCCATGGCGTTGGGCTGAATCACCGTCCCCTGGAAGGTCGCCGGCAGGAATCCGTTGGTGAAGTTGTCGAGGCCGCCGGGGGGAATCAGGCCGCCATTGATCACCATGTATCCGGGGAGTTCTTCGTTGTCGCTGCCCAGTCCGTAGGTCGTCCACGCCCCCATGCTCGGCCGGCCCTGGAGCCCCGAACCGGTGTGGAGAAAGTAGTTGGCGTTCGTGTGTTCCGGAAACTCGCTCGTCATCGAACGGATGACTGCGAGTTCATCGATCACGGAGCCGATATGGGGAAAGAGATCACTGACCGGGATGCCGCTCTTGCCGTAGGGCTTGAACTTCCACAGGCTCGGCAGCACCGTGCCGATGCTGTTGAACTGCGTAGCGTCGACCTTGAAGAGCGTGTGCGGATCCTTGCCGGCATGTTGCTCGAGCGCCGGCTTCGGATCGAAGCTGTCGACCTGTGACACGCCACCATCCATGTAGAGGAAGATCACGCTCGTCGCCTTGCCCGGATGGTGCAGCGCCGGCAAGACACCAGCCAAGCCCGCCCGGGCGGCATCACGGTTGAGCAGCGCCGCCGCCGCAACGGCCCCAAAGCCACAGCCACTTGTGCGCAGCCATTGCCTGCGGGACAGGGCCGCGGGCCGGAATCGTCCACAATGATGGGAGGAGCGACTCATGGTACGAAGATGAATTCTTTGGTGTTGATGAGGGCGTGGGCGAGGTCCGTCCAGGTAGCCTCGTGCCTCGGTTCATTGGCAAGAATCACGCCATGCTGCCCGGCCTGCGCGACGAGAAACTCGAGCGCTGCCGCCCGTTCCTCTTCGGTCGGCACCCGCGCAAACGCGTCCCGATACATGCTGTCGATGCGTGCCTCCGGCGGGAGCGACTCGTCGCGAAGCGACTCCTTCGCCCAGAGGCCGGCCTGTTCTGTCACGAACGGGTCATTCATGAGCGTGAGTGCCTGGGCGGGCACGTTGGTCACGTTCCGGCGGCCCATGGCCTGAAACGGCACCGGCATGTCAAACGCCAGCAGAAAGCTCGGGAGAAAGTTACGGCGAATTTTTGTGTAGAGGCTGCGGCGGCCGGCACCGTCGAGCGGTCCAGAGCCTGGTTTGCCGCGGCCGTCCTGAAACGGGCTGACGTACACCTCCACACTCGGCCCACCCACCGTGCGATCAAGCCGGCCCGAGACGGCAAGAATCTTGTCGCGGACCGCCTCCCCTTCGAGCCGGCGGAGCGGATAGTGGTGCAGAAGCAGGTTGAGCGGATCCCGCTCGACAGCCCGGGCATCTCGTGCGGTCGACATCCGCCACGTGCTGCTCGTCACGATTTCTTTGACAAGCCGCTTCACGCTCCACCCTTCCTCGCGGAACCGGACGGCGAGCGTGTCGAGCAGCGCCTGGGCCTGCGGA
>CANETO010000154.1 GCA_947440895.1 Planctomycetaceae bacterium
ATTCAACCAAACACTTCGACATGCTGGGTTACAGGGCTGGGATGGGCCAGGTCGAGCGTGATCAGCCGGCCGCCGCGCTTCCAGTCGGGAGGTCCGTAGGCACCCTTGCCACTGACGCGGCCATAGACCAGGTCGGTGCCCTGCCAGAGCCCTTGGAAGTTGTTGACGTGGTCGTGACCGCAGAACACCGATGTCACCCGGCGGGACTCTGAGAACAGGGCGAAGGAGCGGCCTGTGTCACTGTCGAAGCAGACCTTCTCGCCCCGCTGTCCCTCGGCTTTCCCAGACTCGAAGAGCGTCTGGTATTCCACGAGCGGGATGTGAACGAACACACTGATGGGGGCTGCCACCTCCCGCTGCCGATCGTGTTCCAACTGTCGGGCGAACCAGTCGAGCTGGGCATCCGAGATCCGCCGCGTGCCGGCGGCATAGCCCACCTGAAAAAAGAACAGGCAGGCTTGTGGCGTGCGGGCGTCGGCCGTCAGCAGATCGTAGCGATAGCAGTAGTGTCGCTCTTCGGCATCGTCGATGAAGCCCTGGAAGCCTCGCTCCATCTTCTGCCGGATGGCATCGAGCGGCAGCGAACCTTCCGCCTCGTGCCGCGGGTAGTCATGATTGCCGAAGCAGAGCGTCCAGGGCACGTTCAGCCCGTTCATCACATCCATCCCGACCCAGTCGACCGGCTTCTTGGAATCGTTGTTCACGAAGTCGCCGGTGTGCACGATGAAATCGGGCTGCTCCTTGGCGACGATGGTGCGGAGGAGTTGTTCGGTGGCCCGGTTGGTCTCGTCACCGGGGTGGAAGTGGGTGTCGGCAAGGTGCAGCAGCCGTAGCGGTCTGGGCCGCGCGGGCGTGAACAGTAGTTCGTAGTGATCGGTGGCCGGCTGTCGCAGAAGCAGATCGCCAAACCGCTGATCGTTGCCGACAGCTGCAATCCCCTGGCAGGCTAGTAGCCCTGCGGCACCGGCGGTGACACTTGTGAGAAATTCACGGCGTTGCATGGCATGGCCCCCTGGTGATGGACGTGGCTGTTGCCCGGCAGGTGCGGGCGGACTCGGTCAGCGGTCGTTTGGCACATCCCACCCGCGGAGCCGGGCATGAAGCCGCGCGATCGCACCCATGAAATGATCCATGGAAAACCTCCCGGCTGCCAGTACCAGATGTTCCCGGGCTCTATCGGCCTGCCCGAGGGCCTCGGCGTGGAGCCCCAGATAGAGGTGAGCGTAGCAGCGGGCGTCGCGGCGGGTCGCCTCCGGCGCGGCATCGGCGGCGGCAATCACGGCGTCGGCCGGCCCTGAGCCGCGGTAGAAGGCCAGCACCTCCTTCATCGGCACCCGGCCATCGTCCCCCACGGGCAGGATCACCTGTCGTGCCGCCTCCGGACCGGCCTCGCGGGCCATGCAGGCAAAGTGCCAGGTGACGTTCTCCACGTCCGCCGGATTGACCGTGCGATGGAGTTCGAACTGTCGGCGACCGTCGGCAAACCGATTGGCGTAGTAGAGTGCCAGGCCACGCTGCCAGAGATGTGGCTCCATCTCGGGACGGGCCTGGACGAGGGCGTCGAACCCACGAGCGGATGCCTCCGGCTTGCCGTCGAAGAGCAGCCGCACCGAGTCGTCGAAGAGTTTTTGCGATGACGGCTCATCCGCCACCGCAGGTGCGCGGCAGACATGGATGGTCGTGGCCGCTGCCAGTGCGACAAACCCTCGACGGGAGATTGGGTAGTGGTGGGGCATATGGTGGTGGAGATTGGAGGGCCTTTTAGTATCGGGCCTGTGAGCGATCGTTACCAGCGATGTGAGACTTTATCCACGGGCTGCTATCCTTCTGGCACCGCTTCTCGGAGGATTTTCGATGCCGTTCTCAACGACACTCCGGGGCCAACGCTATTCATTTCCCGATCTCCGCGACCTGTTGGCCAAGGCCAACGAGGAGAAGTCAGGCGATGCGTTGGCTGGGATCGCCGCCACCTCGCACAGCCAGCGGGCCGCGGCAAAGACGGCGCTTACGGATGTGCCGCTCGCGGCATTTCTCGACACGCCGCTCTTGTGCCCCGATGACGACAGCGTCAGCCGGGTGCTGCTTGACGACCACGATCGGGCGGCCTTCGCGACGATCGCTTCCTGGACGGTTGGCGAACTCCGCGACCACCTGCTTGCCGACACCACCACTGCCGCCGAACTCCGTCGGCTCCAGCGGGCGATCCTGCCTGAGATGGCGGCCGCCGTCGCCAAGCTGATGAGCAACAAGGATCTGGTGATGGCGTCCAGCCGGATCAGGAATCTGTCACGCTGCCGCTCAACGCTCGGAGCCCGCGGCGTGCTCGGGATCCGCATTCAGCCCAATCATCCGGCCGACGACGTTCCGGCGATCCTGCTGGCCGCCGTGGAGGGGCTGCTGCACGGCTGCGGCGATGCCGTCATCGGCGTCAATCCTGCCACCGAATCGGTCGACACCGTGGGGGCCATTCTCCACTCGCTCGACCGGCTCATCACCACGTTTCAGATCCCCACGCAGCATTGCTGTCTGGCGCACATCACGACGCAGCTTGCATGCCTCGACCGGGGCGTGCCGATCGACCTCCTCTTTCAGTCGATCGGCGGCACACAGTTGACCAACGAGAGTTTCGGCATCTCGCTGGGCATGCTCCAGGAGGGGCGGGAGCGGGTGCTGGAAGATCATCTCAAACGCGACGGAACCAGTGCCGGACGGCAGGTGATGTATTTCGAGACGGGGCAGGGGAGCAGTCTGTCGGCTAACGCCCACGGCGGCATCGACCAGCTCACGCTCGAGGCCCGCGCCCACGGCCTCGCCCGCGCGTTCGATCCGTTTCTGGTCAACAGCGTGGTGGGGTTCATTGGGCCGGAATATCTGTGCGACGAGCGGCAGATTGTGCGGGCGGGGCTCGAGGACCACTTCGTCGGCAAGCTGCTGGGGCTGCCGATGGGGTGCGATGTGTGCTACACCAACCACGTCGCCGCGGACCAAAACTCGGCCGAAAACCTGCTCATGCTCCTCACCGCGGCCGGCTGCAATTTCTTCATGGGCGTGCCCGGGGGAGACGACGTGATGCTCAACTACCAGACCACGAGCTACCACGACGCTATCGCCATGCGTTCGCTCTTCGCGCTGCGACCCGCCCCCGAATTCGAGCGCTGGCTGGAGACGCAGCAGATCATGCGCGAGGGGGTGCTGCTGCCGACCAGCGTCACCAGCGGCCGGCTGCTGGCTCACGTTGCCGGATAGGCTTGCATCGTGGTGATCAGTCCCTACGGAGAGTGTGTCGAATGCCTGCGATGAAACGTGGTTCCACACCAGAGTCCCGCCAGGCGTCCGCTGACGATTCGTCGCTGCTGGAACGCCTGGGATATGTGCAGGAACTCTCCCGCACGCTCAACGCCTTTTCCAACTTCGCCATCTCGCTGTCAATCATCTGCATCCTCGCCGGCGGCATCACGTCGTTTCACATCGGCTACTGTTCGGTGGGGGGGGCGGCGATCGGACTTGGCTGGCCGCTCGTCTGCCTGTTCACGATGGCCGTGGCCCTCTCGATGGCGCAGATTGCATCCGCCTTTCCCACCGCGGGAGGCCTGTACCACTGGGGAGCGATCCTCGGTGGCCGCGGCTGCGGCTGGGCCACCGCCTGGTTCAATCTGGCGGGGCTGGTCACCGTGCTGTCGGCGATCAATGTCGGCACGTTCCGATTTCTGGCCGCCATCTGGAGGCCCGAGTGGCTCGACGATCCGGCGATCCAACTCCTGGCCGTGTTGTGCATCACCGCGTCGCAGGCGGCGATCAATCATCTCGGCATCCGGCTCACCAGCAGGCTCACGGATTGCAGCGGGTTTTTGATTCTGGCAGTAGCGGTTGTATTGCCGGTGGCACTGGCCGCCTACTCAGGTCCTTGGCAGTGGGAGCGACTCATCACATTCACTGATTACAGCGGCCTGCCCACCGAGGCACCGGTCTGGCCGGTGGGGGCGTCGCTTCCCCTCCTATTTCTGCTCGGCCTGCTCTTACCCGCCTACACGATCACCGGCTTTGACGCCTCGGCCCACGTGGCGGAGGAAACGCTCTCCGCCGCCCACAATGTGCCTCGCGGGATCATCAACAGCGTGCTGGTATCGGGGTTGATGGGCTGGCTGCTCTTGTGTGTGCTCGTGCTCGCGATGCCCGATCCAGCGGAGGGTGCGCGGCAGGGCCCGCTGGTCGTGCCGTGGATCATGAACTCAGTGCTGCCGGTGTGGCTGGCTGATCTGATGTTTACGGGCATCCTGGCAACGCAGTATCTCTGCGGGCTGGCTACCGTCACCTCTGCGTCGCGGATGACCTATGCGTTCGCCCGTGATGGCGGTCTGCCCTACTCCCACCTGCTTCGGAAAGTCAGCATGCGGTGGCGGACGCCGGTTGCCGCGATCTGGACGGTGGCCGTCGGAGCGGTGCTGTTCACGCTCAGCACACCTGTCTATTCGACGATCACCGTGGTCTGCACGATCTTTCTCTATATCTCCTACGTGCTGCCGATCGCGGCGGGGCTATGGGCCTACGGCCGCTCGTGGCGGAGCTTTGGCCCCTGGCAGATGGGAGGCTGGTTCCAGCCGCTGGCAGTGGTGAGCCTGCTCGGCTGTTCGACGCTGATCCTGGTCGGCATGCAGCCTCCGAACGAGATGTCGCTGCCGGTGGTGGCGGGGATGGGATTGCTACTGACCGTGGCCTGGTTCGCCGGTGTGCGAACGAGGTTTCCCGGCCCTCCCGTCGCTGGCTTGGCGGAGGGCATGTCGCCGTGATCGAGCCGGAGTCCCAACCGTCAGTCCGGCACGTCCCGGAAGCCGATCCCGCCCTGACGCCTGCAGCGGATGCCGACATGCAATCCATGCTCGCGGCGATCCGGTCTCGCACGCCGGCGCGGCTGATGCTCGCCCGGCAGGGAGGCTCCTACACAACGCGGGTGCAGGTGGGGCTGCGGCAGGATCATGCCGCCGCGATGGATGCAGTGTGGCGTGAAGTGGCGCCCCAGACCGACTGGGGCGCGGCGTTCTGCACGCAGTGGCAGATCGTGGAAACGACATCTGCCGCGGCAACGAAGGAGGAGTATCTGCGCCGGCCCGATCTGGGCCGAATCTTTTCCGTTGCCTCTGCTGCCGACGTGGCTGCTGGCTGCCCCGCGGGAGCGGATCTGCAGATTGTCCTAGGGGATGGTCTGTCAGCGAGCGCTGCGGTGCGGCAGGTGCCGATCCTGCTGCCACTGGTGGCGGCATTAGCCAAGGCCCAGGGGTGGTCGCTCGGCCGACCGATCTTCGTGCGTTCCTGCCGGGTAGGAATCCTCAATGCGGTGGGCGAACTTCTCAAGCCACGGGTGGTGGTTCTGCTCATCGGCGAACGCCCAGGGCTCCAGACAGCGGAGAGCCTGTCGGCCTATCTGGCGTTCCGGCCGACGCCGGGCCACACCGACGCGCATCGCAACGTCATCTCCAACATCCATGCGGCAGGGACTCCTCCCGCCCGCGCCGCCGAGCGGCTCGTTGCTCTGGCTGCGGAAATGATGCGCTATGCCTCCAGCGGACCGGCCATCAAGGAACAGCTGTCGCCGCAGCATGTAGGGCTCCCGCAACGAAGCCGGCTCGATACCCGCCCGTCCAGTGGCCGGTTACGATAAGTCTCA
>CANETO010000155.1 GCA_947440895.1 Planctomycetaceae bacterium
ACTACAAGATCGCGCCCGACGCCGACCTGACGGTTGTCTGCTTCAAGGCGGGCAAGGTGACGGCCAACCATGCGGTGGCCAAGGGCGAGCTCTCGGAAGAGAAGATCGACGCCATCGTCGACTCGGCCTGTTCGATGGCGGAATAGCCTCGACGGCGACGGTCCAGAATTGTTGAAATATTTGCGGCGGCCCGTGGGGCGAAGGTCCCACGGGCCGCTTTTTTTGATTGCTGGGATCAGCGGCCCGTAACGGCATTCGCATCGTCAGCCATTGCCTGTCTCTTCACGAAGACGACGTTCACGCTCGATACAGGACTGGGGAGTGTTTCGGCGTGCCGTGGGCTGCGACTCGGCCCAACGGATCGTTTCCTGAATCGCCTGCCAGCGGGCGGCTGGTGGCCAGACGCGTTCCCGACGTTCGTGCTCGCATGCTGCACGATCCGCGGGTTCTTCAGCGGGGCCCTCTCCGGTTGTATTCGTCATGCTTGGTGGCCTTGTTGATTCGTCATCGAGATCGCCCGTCGAAGAGACTCGATCCGCGTCTGCCGACGCTGGCCTTCGGGCAAAGCAAGCTGACAGGCGATCATATCCTCATCACAGAGCCCGCGGTACTCGACGCCGGACGCTGTCTGACCCGCCACGGCCCGCTCCCTGCAGGACTCCCACGAGGGCAGGCCGGTCACTGCCCGGAAAATATCGATGGCACCGGCAGGGCTGGTCAGACAGAACACCGATTGACGGCCCAGCCAGCCTGCCTGCTCCGACACCGGTCGCCACGAGTCCTCCGTCGGCCCCCAGGCCGCGTCGAGTTGCCTTAGGGCGGCGTCACTACGGGCGAGGTTCGCCGCGGTGTCCCGGATCCAGAAATCGATGTCGTAGGTCAGTACAGGTTCATGACGGAGGAGAAAATTCATGCCTCCGATCAGCAGATATTCAACCTCACACACGTTGAAGGTCTGGAGGATGCGGTCGATGTTCATAGGGACCTCACTCGCCGCCGAGTATCGCCTGAGGGCCGGAAATGCCTCTGTCAGGCCCAACGGGAATTCTATCCACTGTTTGCTCGAAGAGAGATGATGGCGGGCGGGATTTCCCCATGTTTTTCGGCCTAACGAGGGGCACCGGCTGACGGCCCGCGATCGACGGGTTATATTCGCTGCGATACGAGGCAGCGGCCCCCAAGGTGGCTGACCGTTGTGTGGCAGCGTAGCTCAGTTGGTTAGAGCACCGGCTTCATAAGCCGGGTGTCGCCGGTTCAAGTCCGGCCGCTGCTAGTTCCAGTTGTGCACGAGACGGAACAATCCCCTCGGGGACCGTCCCGGTGGGCCGACTTTCCCGTCCGTCGCCATGGGCGGGCGGGTCGGCAGCATCCACCGGAACATCGTCGCGGCAACGCGCCGCGACTTCTGAAACGTGGTGGGGATGGCCGTGATCGTCACAGCAGCACCCCTCTGATTCGATTGCGGGCGCGATCGCCCCCGGCTGGCCGGCGGCCTCGAGTTCGGCGGCCAACCGTCTCTGGAGGCCCGCATCGAGGGCGGCCGTCGGAAGCACGCGGGGCTCTCCGTAGGGCGGCACCGGCAACGGGAAGTCGCCGAGCGCGATGATGCCGCTGGCGACCTTTCTTACGGGCCTCTTCCCCTTCATTGCATCCTCGAAGTAAAGACCGATCCGCAGATCGATCCGCTCAAGCATGGCGTTGATCGCCTCGTTGGCCATCGGCATCTCCGCCAGCCGCTCGATCTCGTCGAACAGCACGAGGGCCGCCTCGACCTCGGAGTCGATATCTGTCGCCTGCCGGTCCGCCGGCGGCGGCAGCTTCGCGATCTCCGCTTCCGTCGCCGCCAAGTCACGCTCGTCCTCGGAATATCGGTTCTCCAAGGCCTTGATGAGCGATGGGTTCTTGACCTCGAGGATGTTCCGTGCCGCCTGGTCGAGTTTCAGGCGAAGATCCGTAGCCTTCGCCTCGAGAGCGGTGCGGGCAAGCTGATTTGGATCCACCGCTTGCTCGGTCTCTCCGCGTGCCAGTTCCTCGAGCCGTTGCCGCACGGCCTCGCGGCCACCGATCTTGTTCACCTGCTCCCGCAGGGTTGCCAGCGTGAATCGGGTGAGTTGCTCGCCGTCCACACTGTTACTGTTGCATTCGGTCCGCCGCGACTTCATGTACCGGCCACACATGTACTCGGGCTTTCCGTCCCGCATCCTGCCATAGAGCGGATAGCCGCAACCGTCGGTCTGGTCGTACACCCGCTTCCCGAGGGCGTACCGATCGACCTTCTTCGGCCGCTGCCGGCCCTCCTGTGTTGCCCCTCTTCGCTTTGACCGCTCAACGAGCGTCACCCATTCCTCGTACGGAATGAGCGGCTCGAAATCTCCGTCGCGCTGGACGCGGTCCTCGGCGGCGTTGATTTTTAACTTCGCCCGCCGCTTCTTGCCCCCGCCCCTGACGCTCCGTTCGCTGGCGTTCAACTGCCGCGGGCCACTTCGGCTCGCACGGCGCAGCCTTCCCTCCGACCGCCGGCCATAAATCTGCACGCCTGCGATCAGGGGGTTGAGCAGAATATTCTTCACCGTGTTGACCTGCCACTGGCCGGATAGAGCGTGCGCCACCCCCTTCTCGGTCCGCGTGTAGCCAGCGTCTGGCGACGGGACGCCTAATTTGTTGAGCCGGGTCGCGATCGCCCCAAACCCCAGCCCCTGCCGCCACCAGGCGATCATGGCCTTGAGCGCGACGTACCTCACCGGGTCGTCACAGTCGGGCCGCACTTTCACGTGATAGCCGGCGGACCTCGTGCCCATGCCTCGCTCGAGCTTCAACGGCGGTCCGCCATGCGGCGGAAACTCATACCGCGCAAATCCGTAGAGTGGTTTGCCGCCCGTCCACCACCCTTCGCGAGCCAGCCGCTGCTGAGCCGTGATCACCCGCTCGGCGTGCTGCACCAAAAAGTCCCCGGCCCCCTTGTACTCGACGGTGGACGTGATGAATTGCGAAAACATGTCGCGGCCGACATCGGCCGCGCTGACAATGCGGTCGCTATAGACGATGTCGATGCCGAGCGTCGCCACTCGCATTTCCCAAATAGCCATCTCATACAACTCGATGTCCTGTGGACGGGCCATCCGATCTCGTCGCACACAGAACACGCGGCGAATCTTCTCGTTCGACTGAAGCTCCCTGCACATCTCCGCGAAGGCAGGCCGCTCCAGATCGTCGCCCTTCAGGCCGTCATCCACATACAGGCCTTTGTAGTGGTGCAAGCGATTGTCGAGCATGTAGTCCAGGTCGGCCAGCGTGATGTCGAGCGGCACGTTCAGTTCCACGGCGCGCCTCAGGACAATTCCGAGCTGATCGTGCAGTGACAGCTCCTGTCTGCTTTGGCTCCGACGTAGGTACGTACGCTGCTCGTAGCGTTCTGTGGCTTCCATGATTTATTCCTTTCCGGATTCGATATTCAGATGACGCAGGCTCCACGCAAGCCGCGCCAATTCGTCGATTACGTCATTCGTGACGCTGCCCCGCACAATGACATCCGTATCCAGATGCTTCGGGGCGTGCCGGGCGCAGTTTTCGTACCACCAGAAAAACATCGCACCGATGGTTGGGACCAAGGCTTCCGAGGCTATGTATTCCTGCCGCGCCTCCCTCATACGCTCGATGAGATTCGTGATCATGCCGTGAGGGGCCGGCACGCCGATCTGCGAAAGGTCAACGAGTCGGCCTCGCTGCCATGCGTGTAGCTGCACGATGATCCGCAACTCGGCCACGTACGCTGCATGCACGTCCCGCATCATGCGTGCCGAGCCGCGGCCCACGAATTGATAGCGTTCAAGGATCGGCTGCGACGTCCGCAGCACGTGCGATTCGAATCGCCGCCGCGCATCTTGAAGATCAGCATCCTGGGCCAGCAGCGCTGGCAACGAAGTGCGACAAACCATCATGAGCCTCCATACCCCTGGGTGTTCTGATAGCCGCCGGTTTCCCGACAGCCCGCGGCTTCCTGCCACGGAAACCCTCATTTTAGAAATTTGCAGCTCGCGCTCCAAACATTTCCAGCGTTGGTTTCCCCCTATAAAACCCGGTCCAGCGGCCCGTGAATCCACTGGCCTGAGCCACTACCTGGCGTGGTCCGCACGCCTCGGTGAACGCTCTGCGAGAAGGTGCCGCGCGATCAGATCGGCGAGCAGCTTGCGGAATTGCACCTGCGGCACTGGATCCGCCCCATGATCAGGCAGTCCACGCCCACGTTGATTACGGTGGGCACCGCGGTTTTGGCCCGCCTTGGATTTCCTGTCATTCGACTTTGTCATTTTCATTTGTCTCCTCTGCAAAACACCGGTGGCGTGCCCGGGAGCCACATCGGCCCCAGGCGGCACGCCACCGGTTGTGATCGCCGAAATCGTCGCTAGGCCACCCGGCGACGGAGTCGCCTGCCCGTCAGCCGCCGCGCACGGCGCTGCAGCCGAGAGTCATCGCCGGCATCCCAGTCGATGCCATACGCCGCGAGGTCGAGGGCATCGTCGCCGTCGTCGGTGGCCGGTCGACACCGCGAGCCCGCCAGCGGCACCTCGCTACCACTCAAACGGCTATCGATGTGGAAGCCGCGGCGACGGACGAGGGCGATCGTCTCGCCAAGAGCAGCCGCGACGGCGGCGACAAGACGTTCATCATCATGAAGTGACATCTGCGCATTCCTTCCCCATTCGGGGATCAAGAGAAACACCGGCGGCGAGCTTCGCCACCAGCGAGAGAACCAGTTCAGCTAGGCACCTTGCCTGCCGGACAAAGAGAGGCCCGGCCGCTACGCTGCGACCGGGCGAGAGATCAGCAGGCCCGGTATTACCGAGCCAGCACGTGGAAGCATGAGAGAAGTTCAGCAATGAGCTTCGGGGCAACGCCCGGAATCATTGCCCGCACGATTGGCGGAAGCTTGTCGTACACGACGAAGCGCTCCCGCAGCACCGGCGGCTCATGGTGCGAGTCGCCGTACCGCGTCGCGTAGTCGTCGGCACTCCAAACCGTGCAGCCGAGGCCACCGGGCATCGTGAGTGCTGCTGCGAAAATAGTCTGCTCGTCGTCGAATGCGGGCGACCAGCCTGCCGTGCGGGAATAGATTCGCGGCCCCTCCAGTTCGAGGTTGTCGATTCCCATCTCAGCGAGGGCATGCAACTGCTCGTTGAGAAGAGGGATCGCCGCATCGGCCAGCGAGAGGCTGGTGCGAATGAGGTCATTGAGATGGGCGAGCTCCGCTGCTCGCCCAGAAAGGTTGTCGTGCATGGGCATATCCAGTGTGAGTGACGGCAGCCGATACCACACGGCTGCTCACTGGATATGCCAGGTTTTTGGCGATTATTTAGGTGGGTCGACGCTTACTCGACTGAAGATCGGTGAACGGAAACGGCACGACGACCACGTCGCCGCCTACAAATTCCGCCACGCTTCATCCTCTTCAGGAGTATCCCAATCCACCGCCCAGGCTGACTCCGCGAGCGGCAGCAGGGCCTGCACATCCTCGCTCCTATCACTGCCGGCACCGCGTGCCCGCAAGTGCCGCAGAAAAGCGAGCACCTCCCGCTGCACACTCTCCGGGGCGTGCTCGAGTTCCTCGATCAAAGGAAAAGGAAAAGGAAAAGGAAAAAAGGA
>CANETO010000156.1 GCA_947440895.1 Planctomycetaceae bacterium
CGGCCGCCCGCATCGGGGCCGAGATTAAAGGCGTCGCGGCCCGATAGCCAGAACACCGGCGCCTGCAAAAGGTCGTCGAGAGACGCGGCCTGCGTGTCGACGACATGCCACGACAGTCCGGCGGGATGGTCATCGCGCCAGAGCGATTCGACGTGTTCCACGAGGTGCGCGATGTCGTG
Organism: Planctomycetaceae bacterium; assembly: GCA_947440895.1. Classification (GTDB taxonomy): domain Bacteria; phylum Planctomycetota; class Planctomycetia; order Pirellulales; family UBA1268; genus CAMCQY01. Next base: position 180 of record CANETO010000156.1, read on the forward strand.
ACCATGACGGTTCCAGTCATCGTCGGGGCCGTGACGGCTCTTGGCCACGAGCACCGGACGCCGGCCCTTGGCAAGAAACAGCAGCGCGAAGCTGGTGGCCACGGTCGGATCCTCGATCCGACCACCTCGGAAGGCTCCCGTCAGCCCGTCCTGCGTGGCGACGAACATCCGCGCCCCTTCCAGATACCAGTCGGATTCGCCAATGAACCGCCGCGCCGTGAACCGGCCCACCCGTTCGAGACCGTAGAGATAATAGTAGAGCCAGGTCTGGCCTCCCGTGCCGGGGTTTTCCACGACGGAGAACCGGCGGCCCAGCCATTGCAGACCGCGTTCGAGGACCTTCGGCGAAGCCCCGCCGCCACAGCAGGAGACACGGTCGGCGGCAGCCCGCGCATCGGGTGTGCCGATGTGTTCCGACGTGATCCAGATGCTGGCGATGCCCGCACACGTCATGCTGCCAGAGCCGGCCGCATTGCCGATGGTATAGCCCCACGAGCCGTCGGCGTTGGCGCAGGCAGCCCAGTATTGCTGCGCCCGCATCCACACCTCCCGACGCACACGGATGCCGGCCCGGTCGGCCTCGTGCAACGCCAGCAGGGCAAACTGGGCGTTGGAGTTGTCACCCGTTCCCTTGTTGGTGCCGTACGACCAGGAGCCCGTTGCCGGCCCCTGCGACACCTGCGCCTTCTCCAGCCAGTCGACGTTGCGTTCGAGGATGGCCCGATCGGCGTCGGGTGAGAGCATGGCCAGCACGAGCGTCTGCAGGGAGACCGAGTAGGTCTCGTCGGGCGTCTGTCGACGCAGCCAGTCGAGGCCCCGCTGCAACGCAACATGACTGCGATCGACCCCGGCGTTGGCCAATGCCAGCATCACGAGCGACGTGGCGCCCACCCGCGTCTCCTCAGTGCGCATCGAGCATTCCCAGGAGCCGTTCCCCTCCTGCTCGCGAATCAGCCAGTCGCGGGCCTTCTCGATGGCCCGCTGAATCTTGGCGGGCGAGACCGGAGGCTCCTGCCCCGATGCCTGCGGCTGCATCACGGCCAGGGTGAGCACCGCGGCGAGCAGGCAGCGGGATGCCGAGCCGGAAGAGTGCGTTCGGGAGTGCATGGCGATGCCCTTCCAGTGCGGCTGGAACTCTGATGAAGCGATCTGATTTCGGTCTCGGAATTCGATTTCTGAGCGGACAGGCGCACAGGAAAGGATCGCTTGTTCCCGGCCGACCTCTCCCGCACGACTCTCCCGATGGTAATGGTTTTTCGCCAGGGGCAGGAATGGATGGCCGGAAAGTGGGTGCCGCGATCAGGCCAGACACTGTTCGTTTGCCGGTTTTGGGTCCGGGGCCGATACTTGTAGTTCCAGCCCACAAACAGCGGGCGGGTTCCCAACCGGAGAGATCACACGAGTGTCCACCGCAGCCCGCCCCAAGACGCTCGACGAAATCCTGCAGGAGTTTGCCCAGCATCGGAAGCTGATGCAGGAAGAACTGCAGAAGGTGATCGTCGGCCAGCACGAAGTGATCGAGCAACTGTTCGCTGCCATCTTTACCCGTGGACATTGCCTGCTGGAGGGTGTGCCCGGATTGGCCAAGACGCTGATGGTCTCGACGCTGGCGCGGATTCTCGACGTCGGCTTCAAGCGTGTTCAGTTCACGCCCGACCTGATGCCCTCCGATATCACCGGCACCAATGTGCTGGAGGAGGACGAGGCCGGCCGACGTCGGTTTCGCTTCGTTGAGGGGCCGATCTTCACCAACATTCTGCTGGCCGACGAGATCAACCGCACGCCGCCGAAAACGCAGGCGGCGCTTCTGCAGGCGATGCAGGAACGGGAAGTGTCCGTCGGCCAGGAGACCTATGTCCTACCCGATCCATTCTTCACGATCGCCACCCAGAATCCGATCGAGCAGGAGGGCACCTATCCGCTGCCGGAGGCACAGCTCGACCGGTTCATGTTCAACATCAAGGTTGGGTATCCGACGGCGAGCGAGGAGGAGCAGATCCTGATGTCGACCACGCGTGCCGAGAAGCCCGAGGTGCGGAAAGTGCTGTCGGGCCGGGCGATCGTCAACATCCAGAAGCTCGTCGGCAGCGTGGCTGTGAGTGAATACGTTGTGAAATACGTCGCCCGGCTGGTGCGGGCCACGCGGCCGAAGGATGCGATGGCGCCAGCCTACGTGACAGAACTCGTCGATTGGGGGGCGGGACCGCGGGCCGGGCAGTTCCTCATTCAGGGCGGGAAGGCGATGGCCGCCATGGACGGACGGTTCAGCGTCTCGCTCGATGACATCCGCCGGATCGCCGTGCCAGTGCTGCGGCATCGTATCGCTACCAACTTCCAGGCCCAGGCCGACGGGCTCACCAGTGAGTCGATCATCGAGCGGCTCGTCCGTGAGATCCCGGAGCCGGAGATTCCGAAGCTGGTGAAATAGGTTTCGGAGTCGGGAGGGAAGGGGGCACGTCGATGGTGCGGGCGGTCGAGGAATATCTGAAGCCGGAGGTTGTGCGACAGATCGCGCGGCTCGATCTTCGCGCCCAGTTCATCGTGCGAGGCTTCCTCCAAGGGCTCCATGCCAGCCCCTACCAGGGGTTTTCCGTCGAGTTCAGCGAGCACCGCAAATACACCTCCGGCGATGATCCCAAGGACATCGACTGGCTCGTCTACGCGAAGACCGACAAGCACTACGTCAAGAAGTTCGAGGCCGAGACCAACATCACCGGGTATCTCGTCGTCGATGCGAGTGCCTCGATGGCCTACACCTACAGGCAGGAACTGACGAAGCTCGACTACTCGATCTCGCTGGCGGCAGCCCTCTGCTGGCTGATGATCCACCAGCAGGATCCCTGCGGTCTGATGGTCTTCGACGAGAAACTCCACGCCAGCCTGCCGGCTCGGTCGAAGCGGTCGCAGATCGCCCAGGTGTTGTCGGTGCTCGCCAAGGTGAAGCCCTCCGGGAAGACCGACATCGCCCGCAGCCTCGTGCAGGTGGCCGCGATGCTCCGGCACCGCTCGCTCGTGATGGTGTTGAGCGACCTGCTGGCGGATCCGGAGCCGGTTCGCGATGCCCTCCTGCGGCTTCGCCATCGGGGACACGACGTGATCCTCTTCCACGTGCTCGACGAGGCGGAGGTTCACTTTCCGTTCGAGGGGATGGTGGAGTTCACGGAGCCTGAGTCGCTCGACCGACTGGTGGTCGATGCCGATGCGGCCCGGAAGCAGTATGTCGCGGGCGTTGAGGCGTTTCGGGAGGACTACCGCAAGACATGCTTTCACGCCGGCATCGACTACGTGCCCCTCGATACGAGCATGCAGTTCGACCGTGCGCTGCTGGGGTATCTCTCCAGCCGGCGCAATCGGTTTTGACTTTGAGCGACGGCGAGCCTGTTCGGACGTGGCAACAAGATTTCATCGTGTTGGGCTCGGGACCGGATTCAGCACGTTGAAAACTTGCTGCCACGGGTTTTTGGCGAGCCCGGCGTGAATGCGGCTAAACTAAGCCTATGGGACTCTCGTTTCTCACTCCGCTCCTGCTCGGAGGCATGGCGCTGGTCGCCGTGCCGCTGGCACTCCATCTCATCATGCGGCGAAAGCCGGTGAAACGGGAGTTTCCGGCGCTCCGATTCCTGCGGCAGAAGGCGGTGGCCAACCGCCGACGGCTCCGGCTCAGCCATCTGTTTCTGCTCCTGCTCCGAATGGCGGCGCTGTCGCTTTTGGCACTCGCATTGGCCCGGCCCGTGCTCCGCGGCGCGGGCTGGCTGGCCGATGGCGAGGGGCCGGTGGCGGCGGCGTTCGTCTTCGATACGGCGCCGCGGATGCTTCTGCGGGAAGGGAACCGCTCCCGTCTGGAACAGGCCACCGCCATGGCCAAGGTGCTCATCCAGAAAATGCCGCCCGAGAGCAAACTGGCGGTGTTCGACACGGCGGGCGGGGCGGCAGCGTTTTCCCCGACAGTGGCAGCGGCCGCCGCCCGGATCGACCGGCTCTCCGGCGCCACGCCCGTGGCATCGCCCTCTCAGTCGCTCGCTTCAGCGGTCCGGCTGCTCCAGGGATCGGCACTGCCGCGTCGTGAGATCTATCTCTTCACGGACTGCTCGCGTGGCGGCTGGGACAACGCTCCGCCGTTTGACCTCGCGACGTCGCATCCCGACATGACGCTGCTCGTCGTCGACGTGGGGGCGACGGCTCCCCGCAACTTTGCGATCGACGGCCTTGAACTCTCCGGCGACAGGATTCCCGCCGGTACGACGCTCGGACTCACGGTGGCGACGAGCCGCGTTGGCACCGACGGCAGTCGATCGGTGTCGGTGGAGATGGTCGGTGCAGACGGTCGCGCGACGAGGCGGGCCGTGAAGCCGGGCGCGTGGAAGGAGGGCACGGGCGGTCAGGTCGACTTCGAGATTTCGGGACTGGAGCCGGGTCTTCGGCAGGGGCGCGTGGTGATCGACGGCACCGATGACCTCGAGGTCGACAATAGCCGGTGCTTCACCGTTGAGGTCGGTGCTCCGGCCCGCGTGCTCGTGGCGGCTCCTGCGCCCGCGTCACGCACGGGGCTCTTTGTGTCGCAGGCGATCGCTCCGGTGGCGCTCGCGAAGGCCGGAAAGTCTGCCTTCGAGGTGACGTTCGTCGATGCTGACGACGTGGCGACGCTGGCCTGGGATGACTTTCGCGGCATCGTGCTGGTCGATCCGCCGCCGCTGCCGCAGGCCACCTGGGAACTGCTTGGCCAGTGGGTGGCGGCGGGCCACGGGCTGGTGGTGTGGCTCGGCCCGGCTGCCAGTGATGCGGCGCGGTTCAATAGCGAAGCCTCGCAGCGGGTGCTTGGTGGCGGGATCGTGCGGGTCTGGCGGTCGGCGGGGGGCGACAATTTTCTCGCGCCCGCGGCACTCGATCACCCGCTGCTCGCCGCCTTCCGGAGGGTCGGCGATGCCGTGCCCTGGCAGGATTTTCCGGTGTCCCGCCACTGGGAATTCGAGCCGAGCCCGGTCAGCCCCACCGCCGACGTCGCCGATCCGACAGCTCAGGTAGTGGCAGCCTATCGCAACGGACTGCCCGCAGTGGTCGAGCATCAATTCGGCCAGGGAATGGTGGTGACGGTCACCACGCCGGTCTCACAGTCCGCCGATGATCCGGAGTCTTGGAACACGCTGGCGACTGGGTTCGAACCCTGGCCGTTCGTGATGCTCGCCAACGAGAGTCTCCTGCGGGCGATCGATACCACCGACGCATTGAATGTCGTGGCCGGCCGGCCTGTCAGCCTGCGTGTCGCACGGCGTGATGTGCCAGCAGCCTTCGTCAAGCCGCCAAGCGGTGACGAGTTTCCTGTCGCTGTCGATCAGGCCCGCGGCGCGATGAGCGTCACAGCCACGCAGATGCCCGGCAACTATTCCGTTCGTGCGGGAGGAGCGACCGGGGGCGTGGCGACAGGGTTTAGTGCGAACCTCGACCCG
>CANETO010000157.1 GCA_947440895.1 Planctomycetaceae bacterium
CAATCGGCACGAACGTTCCCGGCCTTGATATCTGCGAATTGCTCCCCGAGCACGCCAAGGTGATGGACAAGTGCACGGTGATCCGAAGTTTCTCGCACGAGAACGCCGACCACTGGGCGGCGGCCCATTGGATGCTCACCGGCCGCACCGGCGCCAACGGCAGCGACCGCAAACCGCGGTATCCGTCGATGGGGTCCGTGGCCTCCCATCTTCTGGGGCCGAAAGTCGCGGGGTCACTCTCAAGCGTCAACATCAATGACGGTGGGTTCGGGTATCACGGTGCCGCCTGGCTGGGGGTGAACCACAACCCGCTCCAGTACGGCTCCTTCAGCTACGGCAATGAGGCCGGCAGCCTGCCTGCCGGGGACGCCAAGAGTTTCGCGCTCACCGATGGGCTTTCGAAGCAACGGTTGATCGACCGGATCTCGCTCCGCGAGCAACTCGACGGCCTGAAGCGGAAGGTCGACCGCGAACGGTCGTTCGACCAGATGGACGCGGTCGGTCAACAGGCGCTCGACCTGGTACTTTCCGGAAAGGTCCGCAAGGCGTTCGATGTCTCCGAGGAACCGCAGGCACTCAGAGACCGCTACGGCACGGGCTGGGGAGAGCAGGCGCTGTTGGCGCGACGACTGGTGGAAGCTGGGGTCCGCTACGTGTCGCTCAACACCGGCTACTTCGATGACCATAGCAACATCGTCCCCGCGCTCAAAGACAAACTGCCCCGGCACGACAAGGCGGTGGGCACGCTGATCGCCGACCTCGCCGACAAGGGGCTACTCGACGACACACTGGTGGTCGTTGCCGGGGAGTTCGGCCACACGCCGAAGATCAACAAGGATGCCGGTCGTGACCACTGGCCGCAGGCGCAGAGCATTCTCCTTGCCGGTGGCGGCTATCGACACGGACAGGTGATCGGTAGCACCAACGACAAAGGTGAGTATCCAACCTCGCGGAAGATCGGCGTCGAGGACTTCTGCGCGATCGTCTACCACGCGCTCGGGCTTAAGGTCGACGATCTGATCCACGACCTCGCCGGCCGGCCGACGCACCTCGTGCCGGGCGGCACGGTACCTGCGGAGTTGCTCTAGCCGTGGCGGGCCAATGAATCGAACGGGGCGTTTTCCCGACAACCGCCCTGCCGAACGGGCTTGGTCGACGCCCGCTTCCGCCGGCAGGTAGACTTCCCGCGGTCAGACCGGGGCAAATGGCCTCCGGCCGATTCCCCCTCACTGGAACGCTCCCATGCTGCATCAGACGCTCTCCGGTTTTCTCTCCCTCGGGCTCCTGACTGCCGTGCTCTGCTGTGCCGTGGGTGGCGTTGGGGCAGCGCGTGCGGACGAGGCGACGGTGCGTCCGCCTGAGAAGGGTGAGCGGATCGTGTTTCTGGGCGACTCGATCACCCAGGCGGGCAATCAGCCGGGTGGCTACGTGTCGCTGGTCCGCGACGAACTCGCCGCCCGGTTTCCAGCCCTGGGGATCGAAGTGATCGGCGCGGGAATCAGCGGTAATAAGGTGCCCGACCTCGAGGCCCGACTCGATCGGGACGTGCTCGCCCGCAAGCCCACCACCGTGGTCATCTATATTGGCATCAACGACGTATGGCACTCCCTGCAGGGAGGCGGTACTCCGAAGGAGACCTTCGAGAAGGGGCTCCGCAGTATCGTGGAGCGGATCCGCGCCAGCGGTGCCCGGACGATCCTCTGCACGCCCACGGTCATCGGCGAACGGGCCTTCGGATCGAATCCGCTCGACGCGATGCTCGAGACCTACTCAGACATCACCCGCAAAGTGGCCGCCGACATGAAGACCGGCCTACTCGACCTGCGCAAGGCCTGCGGCCAGCATCTCGCCGCCCACCATGCCGCCACCAAGGGCACGTTCACCGATGACAAGGGTGTGCTCACCAGCGACAGCGTTCACCTCAATGCCGCCGGCAACCGGTTCCTGGCCGACCGCATGCTCGAAGCGCTCGGGGCAAAGGCTCCCGCCGCCGCTGGCAAGGTGCTCCGGCATGTCGTGTTGATCAAGTTCAAGGATTCCTCCTCCGCTGCGGATATCGAGAAGGTGGTGACGGCCTTCGCAGCACTGCCGACAAAGATCAGCGAGATCAAAGATTTCGAGTGGGGCACCGATGTCTCGCCCGAGGGAAAGGCGGAGGGGCTGACCCACTGCTTCCTGCTCACCTTCGCCACCGCTGCCGACCGCGACGCCTATCTGCCGCATCCGGCCCACCGGGAGTTCGGTGCACTCGTTGTGCCGCATATCGACAAGGTCTGCGTTGTGGACTACTGGGCCACGACACCGTGAATGCACAACGTGCGTTCTGAACGAACAGGCGAACAACCGTGGGCACACCTCCACATCACCGGAGTTGCTTCTCCATGTCGCAGTCACACGGGCGATTTCTGCGCACGGCTCTCTTCGTCGTCATCCTGGCTTCGATCGTTCTCGCAGGAACACTCGCCGAGGCCGGAGGGTTTCTCGCCGGGGCTGCAGCGGTCGACATTACGCCGCGGAATTCGCCCCCGAATCCCCCCTCGATCGTCGCCGGCGGGTTTCTCGAGGGAAGGGCAGACCGTGTCCACGATCCGCTACTGGTGAGGGCGATCGTCCTCGACGATGGAGGTGGTGAGGGCCGCGGCGCGGTGCGGATCGCGCTGGTCGTCGTCGACTCCTGCATGATGCCGCAGACGTTGATCGACGAGGCGAAAACACTGGCCGCGGCCCGCTGCGGCATCCCGATCGAACGGATGATGGTCTCGGCGACCCACACGCATTCCGCCCCGGCCGCGATGAGTTGTCTTGGCACCCGCCTCGATGCCGCCTACGCGGCGAGGCTGCCGGAGGCGATCGCCGACGCGATCGTCGCGGCGAACGACCGGCTTGAGCCGGCCAGCATTGGCTGGGGAAGCTTTGATGACTGGCACCACACCCATAACCGGCGCTGGATACGGCGACCTGAGACACGCGTCGGCGATCCCTTTGGCAATCTCACGGGACTGGCCAACATGCATCCGGGCCACCTCTCCAAGGATGTGATCGGTCCGTCGGGACCCGTGGATCCCCAACTCTCAGTGCTCTCGATTCGCACGGCACAGGGAAAGCCGCTGGCCGTATTCGCCAACTACTCGCAGCACTACTTCGGCTCGCCCGCCATCTCCTCCGACTATTTCGGCCCCTTCTGCCGGATCGTCGCCTCGGCACTTGGCGAATCCGGCGACGGCAATGGCCCCTTCGTCTGCGCGCTGTCTCAGGGGACGAGCGGCGACCTGATGTGGATGGACTATGGCGATGAGCCGCGTCCCACCGGGATCCAGGAATATGCCGCCGCCGTGGCACATAACGCCGTGACAACGCTCGAGAAGATCGCGTACCGTGACGACGTCTCCCTGGCGATGACGGAAAAAGTGCTGCCACTCGCCTATCGAGTGCCCGATGATGCGCGGCTCGCCTGGGCCCGTCCGATCGCAGCCGGCATCACAGACGACCTACCGAAGAACATCCCCGAGGTCTACGCCCGCGAGGCAATGATCCTCCACGATCGCCAGCGGACCACGGTCAAGCTTCAGGCGATTCGTATCGGCGACGTCACGATCGCCACGCTTCCCAACGAGGTCTATGCCCTCACGGGGCTCAAACTTCGAAACCGCTCACCGGCTGCGCTGCACTTCAACATCGAACTCGCCAATGGTGCCGAGGGCTACATTCCGCCACCGGAGCAGCATGTCCTTGGCGGCTATACCACGTGGCCTGCCCGCACCGCCGGCCTCGAGGTAGCGGCCGAGACGAAGATCGTTGACACACTTACGGGAGCGCTCGAGGAGGTCACGGGAAAGCCGCGGCGACCCGCCATCGATACAAACGGCCCGGCCGCGACAGCGGTCCTGACTGCGAAGCCTGTCGGCTACTGGCGACTCGACGACGAGGACGGCACGACGGCCCGCAACTCCGTCGCGAAAAGCATGCCCGCGCAGCTCACCCCCGGCTTCGCCTGGTATCTCCCGGGGGTCGGCGTGGGCACAGGCGCCGGTACCGGCGAAGCCCTCGTACCGTCTCGCTTTTGCAAAGACGCGTCCACGAACGAGACGGGCGGGGAGTCGAGAAACGTGTGGGTCAACCGGGCGGTGCATCTGGCCGGCGGGGAACTCGTCCTGCCAGACATGCCGCCGCAGGCCGATGCCACCGTCATCGCCTGGGTTTGGCTCGGTGAGCGGAGCGGCGCGAGCGATCGGCAGGGCACGGTCTGTTCCGGGCTCTCGACCGAACCGCTGGTGGCCCGCCAAGACGGAACTCATGCCCTCAGCTTCACATTCGGCACGGATACCACGGCTATGTCCCTTCGTGCCGACGACTGGCATCAGGTGGCGATCGTCCGCCGCGGCGATGCCGTGCAGGTTCATGTCGACGGATCTGCCGTCCCCTCACTCATCGGCCGGGCCGCGACCAGTGAGAAACCGATCGTCCTCGGCACCGGCCTCCAAGGAAAACTCGACGAGGTGGCCCTCTTCGATCGGCCGCTCGACGCCGCGGAGATCGCCTTGCTCTGGAAGGCTTCTGGTATTGGTGAGGAACACGCCGCAAAGGGCGCCGCACCGCCGCTGCCACCGGCGGCCCCCGTCGCGCCGCGTTCACCGGAAGCGACCCGCTCGGGCATTCATGTGCCACCGGGATTCCGGGTGGAACTTGTCGCCGCCGAGCCCGACGTGCTCGATCCGGTCGCATTCGACTGGGATCATCGTGGGCGGCTCTGGGTGGTGGAGATGGCCGATTACCCGAGCGGCATGGATGGCAAGGGCCAAGCGGGCGGCCGCGTGCGTGTCCTTGAAGACACCGACTCCGATGGTCGGTATGAGACATCCAGACTGTTCGCCGAAGGACTTTCGTTCCCCAACGGCATTCTCTGTTGGCGCGACGGTGTGATCGTCACTGCGGCGCCGCAGATTCTCTTCCTCGCCGACACCGATGGCGATGGCCGCTGTGACACGAGGGAGGTGCTCATCGACGGCTTCATGGAGGGGAACCAGCAGCTCCGCGTCAACGGCCTGCGGTGGGGTCTCGACAACACAGTCTGGTGTGCCAGCGGTGGCCACCATCCCGGGCACGGCACTGAAACCATCGTCACATCGCGGCGGAACGGCAAGCAATACACCCTCGGCAGCCACGATTTTCGCTTTGATCCCGATTCGGGAGAACTCTGGCTCGAGTCGGGACCATCCCAGTTTGGCCGCAACAGAGACGCTTTCGGCCACTGGTTTGGCACGCAAAACGCCAATCCTCTCTGGCAGTGGGTCATTGCCGACCGCTACCTCGCGCGGAATCCCTACGTGCCGGCAGGACGCATGATCCGCCACGTCGTCGGCCCCGACAGTCCCGTCGTGTACCCGGCAAGCCCGCCCGAAAAACGTTTTCATAGCTTCGATCAGGCAGGCCGATTCACCTCCGCCTGCGGGAGCGCTGTCTACGGCGACACGGTGCTCTTCCCAGCGAGGCGATCCGGGGCTGGCCAGCAGCTCGATGCCTTCACGTGTGAGCCGTTTCACAACCTCGTCCAGCACAACCTCCTGGCCGACGACGGCGTGAGCTTTTCGTCATCGCGTCCAGAA